>NZ_JBNGCO010000007.1:0-81074 GCF_049974805.1 Baaleninema sp. | reverse complement strand
TCAGATCGTGAGGTCTGGGAATCCCCGCGCCTTTAGGCCGGGGAGGATGTCAAGAAGGGTCGATCCTCCATTCGATAAACTGGGAAGATACCCCACAAATCGCGCAATTCCTCACACATTCTGAATGCTGCAACCTGACGATCCCGATTTGAGTTTGGCGATCGCGCCGTTAAACGTCGATGTCGGCGAAGCTGGCGATCGATATGCGATTTGGGTTCTACAAGCCCCCCATCCCGGCGGATACGTCCATCACGACTGTTCCTGTCCCGAATCGCTCACCCAAACCTGGCGGGAATGGCAAGACCTGTTTTCCCTCAACCGCCTCCCAGTTCCCGTTCCCACCGAACCCGCCACCGTTGGCATTTCCACCCCCACCGCCGATCCCTTCTGTCCCGCCGACAGTCCGCCGATGGGCAGCTACAGCAGTCGCCTCATGCAGCAGTTGGGCTTAGAACTCTGGAACTGGCTGTTTGCGGGAGCGGTGCAACGCAGTTTCGCCCAAAGTCAGGGGATTGCCCTAGGGCGGCGGATACCCCTGCGAGTGCGCTTGGACGTGCGAGATCCAGCCCTCATCGGACTTCCCTGGGAAATCGCCCAGCCCCGTTTGGGAAAACCCGCCTTGTCTCTGGCGCAAAACATCCTCTTCAGTCGCACCACCTGCGACGTCGATCCCCTATCCCTGCGGAGTGCCAATCGATCGCTGCAAATGCTCCTCGTCTTGGGACAACCGGACGACGGCCGGGCGTCAGTGTTGGATTTGGAAACCGAAGCCAGCGAAATCGCCGAACTCTTCGCCAATTGCAGCCGTCAAGACGCCGTAGTTCCCTATCGCGTCGATACCCTGATTCAGCCGACTCCCGCCGAACTGCTCGATCGCCTGGAAACCCAACAGTACAACATTCTCCTCTACTCCGGTCACGGCGTTCCCTCCCCCGAGGGCGGGCGCTTGTTTTTGCGGGACGATACCAGCCTCACCGGGACGGAACTGGCCCAAGTCTTGGTGCGATCGCAAGTGACCTTAGCCGTCTTTAACGCCTGTTGGGGCGCCGGACCCGATCGCGACCAAGAGAGTGCTACGCTGATTCCCCGCAGCAGCCTCGCGGAAGTTCTCGTCCATCACGGCGTTCCGGCGGTGTTAGCCATGCGAGATGCGATCGCCGATCGCGAAGCCCTCAGTTTCATCCAGAGTTTCGCCCAAGCCCTCGCCCAACGCCAGCTGATCGATCGGGCGGTGGCGATCGCCCGCCAGCAACTTTTGACGCTGTACAAATTCAATCAGCCCGCCTGGACGCTTCCGGTTCTCTACCTCCATCCAGAATTCGACGGCCATCTCGTCGAAACCCCCCAGCAAATCGTCACCGAACTCCCCGAAAACTCCACCACGCGGCTCGATCGACTTTCCGCCAAAGCCTGCTTGAAATCGATCGACCCCGAAGACACCGTATGGCGAATCCGTCGGGGTTTATTGCGCGTCGGACGCACCGAAGACAACGACGCCGTCATCCCCGAACGCTGGGTGTCCCAACGCCACGCAGAAATCTTCTACCGCCACCTTCACGACAGTTCCCATCCCACCTACTTTTTACGGGACTTTTCCCGATACGGAACCCTAGTTCGCGACGGCGACAACTGGCGCAAAATCCACCATCAAGAAATCCTGCTCTCTTCAGGAACTCAGCTCAAATTCGGCAGTTCCCAGGGTCAAGCGTGGGAATTTACTGTCAACAGTCAACAGTGAACCCTGTCTCATCATCCCCTCATCCCCTCATCCCCTCCCAAGCCAACTTGCGGAAAGCTGGGAAATCGTGATGTAGTTAAAAAAAGTTCGAGTGTAGACAGTCAAACAACTGTCACAAGCTCATGACCGTCTGAAAAGACTGTCGTTCTGTCGCGTTTTTCCAATTTCTTATGATGATGTCTTCTAGACACTCTGTCTCTGCTGAGTCTCGCCAAGTTCAGGTGGAACTGGATTTGCTCGATGCGATTCTGCTGGGTGATGATGCGAACTATCCTTGGAATCCTATCGATCGCGAGGCGAACGCCCAGTTAAACCGCTTTGAGGAGAACCTCGATTTCGAGGATATCGAACTCGGCGATCGCTGTTCGGTCTTTTTCCAGCGCCTCGATACCTGTTGGCTGGAAACCGAACTCCGTCAGAAATTCGGCGCCCGAGTTCCCCACGACATTCTCGATACGATCGTGCGCCAAGCGGGGGAACTGGTGGCCAGCAATTTATCTGCTGCCGATCGTTTGGTACGCTGCGTACAGGGGTTGTTACCCAATTGGTCGATCGACGATTTGCAAGTTCTCGCTCGTCCTTTCGCTTACGCCATGCGCGGCGATCGCTCTGACGTGGCGTCTACATCGGAGGGGAATTGGGCGGAACTGTCTTCGATCGAACGCGCTCGCCTCAGTTTGGCGATCGCCCATTTCACTCTGTTAAACCTGAACAGCGATGTCTGAATTACCACCGTTAAATACTGATACGATTTGGGCAATTCTCAAGGAAGACCTCGACGACGATACCGTTAACCGCCTGGTTTGGCACTATCTCGGGTATCGCTACGACGAGACCAACCAACACTGGGATAATTCCCAGGTTTCTGAAGACTGGAAACAGGACTATCCCGAACCGCCGGATTTTATCGCCAACCGTCCGCCTACGGTTAAACTGACGCGATCGATCCCCAAACCCAACAAACAGCTTTTAAAGGAAAAGTTGGGCTTTAAAGGGTACAAAATCGGCGAGTTCGACCCGCGCGATACCCGCCGCGCGACGATGGCCAACTGGCTTCTCAGTTATATGACCGACCATCCTGAAATGGTGCGGACTGAATCTTAAAACCGCCCAAGCCGGGACAATAAAAGGGAGAATCGAGACGGATTTTTGGAAGTTCGCGACACCTCACACTCGAACTCAATTTGTACGGTTTTTTGGGTAATTCAGTAACGCTCCCGTCTCGTCTCTCTCTTGTTTTCTCGGTTCAGCCCCCCCGGTATCTCGGCGATATTGGGGGGTTTCTGCGTCTCCTCGATTCTTCACCACAGAGACACAGAGTACACAGAGAGGGTGCATCTCAATGGATGCAAAAATATGAGTTTGCGGTAGGTTGGTTGGGTGCGATAGCGAAACCCAACAACAGCTCAATTCAGTGTAGAGACTCCGATCTGATAAATTTACATTTTTGAGATGTACTCCACAGAGAGTTTTTTGGCAGAGTAATACAATCTGTATTGTAACTTCATCTCCTCATCTACTCATCCATGTCTCGTTGAGATACGGGAAGTTGGATTTCAAAGATGGTGCCTTTGCCGGGTTCTGAGATACAGGAAAGGGTTCCGCCGTGGGTGTCGTGGACGATTTGATAAGCGATCGACAGTCCTAAACCGGTTCCTTTGCCCACTTCTTTGGTGGTGAAGAAGGGGTTGAATATTTGATACTGAATGTCTTCGGGAATGCCGACGCCGTTATCTTTGACGGACAGCAAAACGTGACGATGGCTGATGCTACGGGTTTCGAGGGTAATGCAGGGTCGATCGCTCAGTTTTTCGGCTTCTATAGCTTCTTCGAGGGCGTCCATAGCATTTTCAAGTAAATTTGTCAAGACCTGATTGATTTGACTGGCGTAACACTCGACTTTGGGAAGGTCGCCAAAGACGCGCAGGAGTTCGATATCGGGACGTTTGCCCCGTCCGTGAAAGCGATGTTGCAAAATCGAGAGGGTACTCTCGATACCTTCGTGAAGGTCTACCCGTTTCATACCCACTTCGTCGAGACGGGCGAAATTCTTCAAAGACTGAATAATTTTGCGAATGCGTTCGGTGCCTTCCTGCATGGAGGCGACGACTTTAAAGAAATCCTCTTGCAAAAACGGCAAATCGATCTCGTCAATCCAATCGCTAATTGTCTCGGGGGGGTCGGGATAGGCTTGTTGATAGAGTTTGACCAAGTCCAATAAATCGCGGGCGTAATCGCGAATGGGGGAGAGGTTGCCGTAAATAAAATTGACAGGATTGTTGATTTCGTGGGCCATTCCCGCCGCCAGTTGTCCGAGGCTGGACATTTTCTCGGTTTGGACGAGTTGCGCTTGGGTGCGTTTGAGTTCGAGAAGGGTGCGTTCGAGTTGCTTGGCTTTTTCCCGTTCCCGTTCTTCGCTGCGCCGTAGGGCTTCGTCGGATTGCATTCGTTCGACGATTTCTTCTTGCAGGCGTTTGTTAGCTTGTTGGATTTGTCCGGCGCGATCGCGCACCCGCTGTTCGAGGTCTTCTTTAGCGGCGAGGAGTTCCTCTTCCACGCAACGGCGATCGCTAATATCTCGCGCTACCACTACGGTAGATTGGCGATCGAGGGGAGAAACCTTCACCGACAGCACCGTTTTGGAAGCATTCGATAACTCCAGTTCGATTTGGCAGACGGTTTGGCGATCGAGGGCAGTGCGTACCGCGTCGAGGATAGCGATCGCCCCCTCCTCCGAAAGGGCTTCTTCGATCGAATCCCCCGTCTGTCGTCCCGCCCAGAGTACCGCGTTGGGAGTGGGGACGATATCGAGATAGCAGCCGTCGCCGTCGAGAACCACGATCGAATCCGCCACGGCGGACAACAGGGTTTGAAGGTGACTGTCCGCTTGGCGCAAGGCGGCTTCGGCGGCGTGTCGTTCTGTGATGTCGTTCCCCAAACACAACAAGCCGATGGGGGTTCCCTGGGAATCTCGAACGACGGTTTTGCGCCATTCCACCCAGACGCGCTGACCGTTGCGTCGCCGACAGCGGGTTTGACAGCAGATTTCTCGATACAGAGGGAAAGGGGATTTCTTGTGGAGCGTTGCCATTTCGGAAAAGGCTCGTTCTGCCGCGTCTCCCGTGAGGGTTTCCCCTTCGGCAAACTCCCCCGCCGTGGGAATTTCCATCAACAGCAACGCGGCTAAAGAGATCCCCGACAGTTCGGTGTCTCCATAGCCGAAAAAATGTTGGGCGTAGGGATTGGCCAAGCAGGTGTGTCCTTCCGTATCCAACATCACGACGATCGCCGGGAGACCTTCGACGATCGAGCCGTAACGATGCAAGCGATCGCTCAACTCCGCCGTTTTCGCCGCCACGGCCTCCCGCCGCCGCTGTCGTTCGTACACCATTTGAAACGTCAAACCGCCAGCCGCGAGAACCCAAATTAGCCCGCTCACACGAATCCAAACCTGTAAGGGCGATCGAGCCGACCACCCCTGACTCGGCACCGCGGCAATCTGCCAAGCCCCGCCCTCAAAGCGCAGGTCTCCCGTCACCGGTTGCCTCTCGAACACCGCCGCCTCGCCGAACAACACCGCGAGGGAGTCTCCCAGGAGAGAAGTGGTTCGCACACTGAACTGCAAGTTCGGCACGCGATCAACCAAATCTGTACGATCGACCAGTTTGGCGAAATCCACACGAGCGAGGGCAGTTCCCTGGGGGGGAGGATCGACGGCGAGGCGATCGCGTCCCGAGGCGATCAGCCAAATTTCGGGGGTTCCGCCTGCGTCTCGCCGGATCTCGATCGTGCCGGTCGAATTCGTCCGACCCGTCCCCGTCAACTGGGGGGGTTCCTCTCCCCGACCGGGATAAGTGCCATGGCGTCCGTCGTTGTCTTGCCAAATCAATCGATCGAACGATCCCGATTCCTCTAGAGTTTGTCGGGCAAGGCGATCGAACTGCGCTTCCGTCCAATCCCCTTGCATCGCCACCGTATCGGCAAACGAGCGCAGCGCATCGCCATGACGTTGCAACGCACCTTCAAGGGTCGCCCGTACCGTATTGAGGCGATCGAGGACAGTTTGACGGTACTGGCGCTCGAATCGGTTCGCTTCCAGGCGATCGAGAAGCACCACACCACTGCCGACGGCAACACTTACCGCGATCGCCGCCCAAACTGCTGACAGTGGAAGCTTTTTCATAAAATCGACATCGATCGACAAACGGCCGCAAGACCCCCGTTCATTTTAAGCCGACCTCGATCGCGACATCTACCGCCACCTTCTCAAGTCGGACTGCGCCATCGGCTTTCGCCTCAACCCCCGAAACAGTTAAATTAAAGAGACCACAGACAACCTGCACCACAGGTTTGCAATCGGATATAAGGTACGTTGATGGGTATTGCAGCAGAAAATCTCGCCCCAATTTCGATCGTGTTGTTCGCCGCCGGAATCTTAATCTGGGGGTACTACCGCGCTCGACCCTACGGCAAAATCGGCTTGCTGTCTTGGTTGCAGTCCGTTTCGGTCACAGCACCCTGGCTGTTGTTTTTTGCCCTCTTCTCCGCCGGAATCTTCATCAATTTCGCAGGCGTGTTGTTCCTTATCGTCACGTCCGTTCTCGCCTACATTTGGCTGGGACGACAACTGCGGGCGGCCGCCCAAGATCCCGAACAGCGGGCGTACTTAGAAAAACTGGTTGACGCCCAACGTTCCTCGAAATCCGATCGCGCCTCAGAAGAGTCGTCCGAAGCGTCCGCGTCAGACGACGCCGAAACCTCCGAAACCTCCGAAACCTCCCCAGAAGCGGCGTCACCCCCCGAACCCCAAACCGTCGCCTTTTCCGCAGAACCGCAGCCAGGAGAAACGCAGAAAGACAGCGATCGCCCCCGGCGAGACCTGTCAATTCCCGAAGAAGACTTACAAACCATTAAACAGATTTTCGGGATCGATACCTTTTTCGCCACCGAAACCATTCCCTACCAGTCGGGGGCGATTTTCAAAGGCAACCTTCGAGGCGAAGTGGACGCCACCCACGAAGAACTCTCGAAAAAACTCCGCGATCGCACCGGCGATCGCTACCGCCTGTTTTTCGTCAACGACCCCGACGGAAAACCCGTCGTCGTCGTCTTACCCAGTCGCAACGACCCCAAACCCCTCACCCCCAACCAGCAAATTTTGGCGGTCGTCTTGTTCGTAGCCACCATCCTCACCACCCTCGAAACCGGAGGTGCCTTCCTCGGCTTCGACCTGTTCGAGAACTTGAACCGCTGGCAAGACACCCTACCCCTAGCCCTGGGCATTTGGGCAGTATTACTCGTTCACGAACTCGGCCACCGCATCGTTGCCGGACGCTACGGCATTTCCCTCTCGCCGCCGTTCTTCCTTCCCACCTGGCAAATCGGCTCGTTTGGGGCAATTACCCGCTTCGAGTCGTTACTTCCCAACCGTTCGACCCTATTTGATATCGCCATCGCCGGACCCGCTGCTGGGGGCTTATTATCCCTGGCAATGTTAGCTGTCGGCTTTACCCTCTCCCACGATGGGAGTTTGTTCCAACTTCCCAGCGAGTTTTTCCGAGGGTCGGTATTAGTAGGATTGCTGGCCAAAGCCTTTTTAGGAGACGCCCTCCAACAGAGTTTGGTGGACGTACATCCCTTGGTGGTTCTCGGTTGGCTGGGATTGGTGATTAACGCTCTCAACCTGATTCCCGCCGGACAGTTAGACGGAGGACGAGTGATGCAGGCGATTTACGGGCGTCGCATTGCCGGGCGATCGACCGTGGCCACCCTCATCGTGTTAGCCATCGCCTCCTTCGTCAATCCCTTAGCTTTATACTGGGCGATCGTGATTTTGGTGATTCAACGGGATTTAGAAGGCCCCAGTCTCAACGAAATCACCGAACCCGACGACACCCGTGCCATTTTGGCCCTAGTGGCACTGTTTGCCATGTTGCTGGTGTTGATTCCCTTTACGCCGAGTTTGGCCTTGCGAATTGGGTTGTAGAACCAAGCCGGGGAGATGGGGAGAGGGGGAGAGGCAGAGCCAGGATTTCACCCCATCATCCCCTCATCCCCTCACCTCATCCCATCATCCCCTCATCCCGATCTCACCTCGTCAACACCCATGGCCAATTCAACTGTTGAGGTTACGGCGATCGTTCCGGTGAAAGATCGTTCGGAAGTCTACAAGGCGGCGCGATCGCTCCTCACGGTTCCCGTGCGCCAGCTTCTCGTCTGCGATGGCGGTTCCACGGAACCGGACTGTCTGGCGGGGTTGGCGCGGTTGGAACTCCTGCGCAACGTTTCAGTATGGCGCTGGCCTCAGCCGCAATTTAATAAGGCGCAATTGCTCAATTTCGGCATTCGTCGCGCTACCTCGGAGATACTCTTAATCTCAGATGCCGATATTCTCTGGAATCGCCAGACGGTGGCGCAGTTGGTGGACTGGGTGCGAGAGGGAACTCGGCGCGTCGCAGGGGTGGCGCGGGTGCGAGAAACCGATTCTCAGGCGATGGCACTGCGGCGACCGCGTTACAGTTATCGCTGTACCCTCGAGGGGAATCGGGCGCAGGTGTCTGTTATTTCGGGGGGTGGAGGGGAATCTAAACGTCCGGGTTGCGGGCTGTTATGCGCCCGCCGTAGCACCTTTGAGGGGGTCGGAGGCTATAAAGAACGATTTCGCGGCTGGGGATGGGAAGATCGGGATTTGCTGGTTCGGGCGGAATTGTTGGGAGCGACGACGGCGGCTTTTGGAGAAGTGACCCATTTGTCCCATTCCGACGCCGTTCGCAATCGCTTTTTCGACGGCCGAAATCCCGTGGAAACCCGCGATCGCAATTTGACTTTGAGTCTGACGGAACTGTCTCGAGGTCGCTTGTGGGGAGATTTAGGGTCGGGGCGGCCTTGGATGCCGAGGTTTCGCGAGTTAACCGTGCAGCCAGAAGGGGGTAAATATCCAAGATGACTGAGATTTCCCTGTCGGCGATCGTAACCTATCGCAACCGTCCGACTCATTTAAAGACCCTGTTGGACTGGTGGACTACCCAGGCGTCGCCCCAGTTGCGCCGCCAGGTTCGATGGATTTTAGTAGAAGCGGACGACATCCCC
This sequence comes from Baaleninema sp., assembly GCF_049974805.1. Classification (NCBI taxonomy): domain Bacteria; kingdom Bacillati; phylum Cyanobacteriota; class Cyanophyceae; order Oscillatoriales; family Oscillatoriaceae; genus Baaleninema; species Baaleninema sp. The sequence continues at coordinate 72,247 of NZ_JBNGCO010000007.1, read as the reverse complement.
TCGGAGGGACTCGAGACAGAATTGGCTGAGGTGGGGGTTGACTATCTGTTTGTTGAAAATGTGGGGAGGTTTCACAAAACCCGCGCCCTCAATCTGGCGTTGAGTCAGTGTGGGGGACAGTTCGTGACCCCCTTTGACGTGGATTTGCTGCCCGTGGGAGACACCTTAGAACGTCATCTCGAACTGGCCCAGGCGTCGCCGAAATTGTTGGTGACGGGATATCGAGTGATGTCGCCGACGGAAACGGCGAACGTTGCGGAGATGTCACCGACCTTAGAACAGTGCGAAATTGCTCCAGAAGACCGTCCCAGCGCCTTGTGGAAACATTTGTTGCGGGGAGAACGGTTCGGGGTATTGCCCATGTTCGATCGCCGCCGATTGTGGGAAATTGGCGGTTGGGACGAGGCTTTTGTCGGCTGGGGGGCTGAAGACCAAGACCTCATCGAGCGATATTTAGAAGACGGGCGGTCGTTGTGTCGCTGTCCCGATCTCTTGTACTTACATTTGTCACACCCCCCAACTCTTCAATGGCGCGATGCCGAGTCCAGCCAACGAAATCGACAACATTACTATCGAAAAATGCAGCATCGTCGCTTCCCCTAAGTTCGTAGTTTTACGGAGATGAGAGGCAGACTAAGAATTTTTTCAAATGGAACGCGATCGCACCGACTTTAAAAAACTTGTGTTAAAAATAATATGTTCGTCTTTATGGAGCATCGTTGATAGAATGAAACAAATTGGAACCCATCTGGTCGTTGATGCATGGGAATCTCCCACGGACTTACTTAACGACCCAGAGCGTATTCGTGGGGCGCTCGTGGATGCGGTTTCAGCAGGAGGAGCAACGCTAATCGATCTATGCGTACACCAGTTTAGTCCCCATGGGGTGACTGCGACAGCTACCTTGGCAGAGTCTCATATTGCGCTGCACACCTGGCCTGAATACGGTTATTTCGCGGCAGATCTCTTTTTCTGCGGGAAAGGTAATCCTCAAGAAGCACTGGAGTTTCTGACGAACGCCTTACAAGCGAAGAAAGCCAAAATTACCGAACTCCCTCGAGGGTTCGAGCCAGAGATGACATCCGATGTCACGTCTCGATACGATATCGAGAAAGAGCCGATTCCGGTTCTCCAGTAATTCATCTGTCTGGTGCAAGGTAGCGATCGCAAAGGTTCCCTTGGGAAAACCGCGATCGCCTTGCTATGTTTAAAAAAAATTGAAAGTATAAAACCTGGGAAATGGGACAGGTTTCAAGGCGATCGCGGGTTGGGAAAGCGATCGCTTTTGGAGCGAGGGTCGAAGCTTGTTCTTCGCGACTATTTAGATTAATATTAAGAATTAGTTTTAAAACGTTAACGGTCAATTCGATTGTTAATTTTGGATGAAGCGGAAACCTCCGTCGGGTCGAAGGCGATCGCCCAATGCTAAGCTCGCGATATAGCGAGAAAACAGACTGCCTCGATCCACACTTCCTGGCAGTTCGTTTCAAGAAAAACCATCGAGAGAGAGGCTGCGGCATATTTCCCGATCGACAGACCCCTCGCGAGACGACGAGGACGCTTTTCCCTGAAGACCCGGTAAAGAGACCTTTAACTCGTCTCCACCGGATCGGCTCGATTGTACCGTACTCCTACCGACCGATTTGTGGTGCCTGCCAATCGCCTAGAGTTCAACCCCGAGGAGCGCGATCGCGCTCCGAGCCAATGTCCGATTTGGATTTTCGATATCGACGATGGCTCGGGTCGAAACCCCCGTCCGAGCCTGTTGTGGACCAACGCCGCCGCTGGCCGGGCTGCGGTGGGAGGCGGAAAGCTGGCGGAAGAGGCTCTGGAACTGGCGCGATCGCTCGAACCGGCGATCGCCGAGATGCCACCCGGTCAAATCGTCACCACAGAGACCCCAAGCTTCGGATTTCCCTGTATCGGCGCGAAAATCCCAGTCAGCGAGGGCGTCTCCTGGCTCCTGGTGCGCGGCGCTCCCCCCGACCTCGAAGAATACGCCGTCCTGGTCTCCCTCTATGGCTGGGACGGCAAACTGTTATGGCAAGATTCGAGCAGCGCCAGTTACTACAACAGCCTCGAGAACACTGCCTTCAACCATCGATGCGCCGATCCCGATGTCGGACGCCATCTCCTCGATCGACTGTCGAGACAGCGCGATCGCTCCCATTACGACCTGGTGCGCGTTCGCAGCAGCCAAGGACTGCGCTGGCACGATATCGAACTCCACACCATCGCCGCCGGGGACTCCCAAACAGCAATTCTGAGGCTCGAGCGTCCCTTACCCGACAGCTCGAACTCCCTCGAACCCCTCCTCTCTGGCATCGCCGACGCCCTCCACATCCTCCTGTCTGGCGAGTCGAACGAATCCCAACGGACCGCCAGCGCCCTGGTGCGCCTCGGAAGCGCCGCCGAGGTCGATCGCCTGTCCCTCTACCTCAACGACGGCGACGATAACTTCATCTGTCAGGGAAGTTGGACGAGCCATCCCGACCGCGATCGCGCCGTTCCCCTCTCCCAGTTGTTCCAATCCCGCAACGCTCTACCGCAGACGATGGCGCGACTGAAAACCGGCGACCTCGCTAGTAGCGACGATGGGACGCTTCCAGAAGCGGAACAGGCGCAATTGCTCGAGGGAGAAACCACCAGCGTCTTGCTGGTGCCCATCCTGCTCGAGGGGCGTCTGTGGGGCGTCACCAGCTTTGAAACCGCCCAGCCAACGCGGCCGCGCACCGCCCGAGAACGGCAAATCCTGCAAGCGGCCGCAATTAGCTTGGGGCAAGCCCTAGAGCGCGATCTCCGATGGCAAGAAAACCTCCCCTCAGACAGCAGTTGCAGCAGCGAATTCCTGCGTCTTCTCGATGGCGTAAACTGGGCGAACCACCTGCTGCTCACTCGCGATGAAGACCCGCAAGAGGCCATCGATCGCGCCCTACAACTGTTAGGCACTGCCGCCGCCGCCGCCCGAGCCTACGTCGTCGAAGTGGGGTCTCCTTCTCGCCCCTCCGCTGGCCCCTTTCGCGTCCAATGCCGTTACGAATGGGCGATCGGCGTCCGCCGATTCCGATACAAAACCCGCCTCTGGCAAGACTTGCCCGCCGATCCCCTCTTCGAGATTTGGTACGACGGCCTCGCCAGCGGACAACCGTTGAACCTCTCGCCTGAAGACTTGCCGGAATCCCTACGCTGGCAGTTCCGAGGCTACCAGACTTTAACCCTGTTGGGCATCGAACTCGAAGGCAAACTGTGGGGATTTCTGGGGTTGGACTTCGATGAGCCGCGCCCCTGGTCCGATACCGAACTGTTGATTTTGCGATCGGCGGCCGGCAGTATCGGCGGTGCGATCGCCCGCTATCAAACCCAAAACCGCCTCGAACGCCGCGATCGACTTCTCCATGGCGTCGCCCAAGCCACCACCGCCCTGTTAACCTTAGACGACTTAGAACTCGCCTTCGCGCGAACGGTAACTGCCTTGGGGCAGGCGTCCGATGCCGATCGCGCTTATCTCTTCCAACGACATCTCCACCCCGTTACCGGAAAATGGGTGATGAGTCAGCGTCACGAATGGGCGGCCGCCGGGATACGCTCCTATGCTGACGATCCCTATTTCCAAAATATGCCCTACGAGTCCACCTTTTACGAGCTGTTCGAGACCCTGGCCGGCAACCATACCATCTGCCAGCGGGTGGCAGATATGCCCCTCCTCGAACGGTCGGCTTTAGAAGGGCAGGGCATTCAAGCGTTGTTGTTGCTGCCAGTGCAGGTCGAAGGCGCTCTGTGGGGATTTTTAGGCTTCGATCGCTGCCGTCGCGATCGCCTGTGGTCGGAAGGAGAACAAACCCTACTGCGGGCAGCCGCGGCCAACATCGGCTCGGCAGTCGCACGCCAGCAAACCAAAGACGAACTGGCTCGTTTGAACGCCGAACTGGAACACCGCATCTGGAAGCGCACGGCGGAACTGCAAGCGGCCAACCGCCAACTGACGTACAACGCCTATCACGACGCCCTGACGGGACTGCCCAACCGCATTTTACTCCTCGAACAGCTCGAAGCTTCCCTCGCCCAGTTCAAACGCGATCGCCACGCCGCCTTTGCGGTCTTGTTCGTGGATCTCGATCGCTTCAAAGTCATCAACGACAGTTTGGGCCACGACTTCGGCGACAAACTCCTCGTCGAAACCGCTTCCCGCCTCCTCACCTGTCTCAATCACGGGGATCTCCTGGCTCGCTTGGGAGGAGACGAATTCGCGATTTTACTGCGGGATCTCCGACGGCTGGAGGACGCCACCCGCATCGCCGATCGCGTTTATGCCAGCCTCAACCGCCCGTTTCTCATCGAAGACCGCGACGTTTACCTTACTGTCAGCATCGGCATCGCCCCCAGTGCCGAACGCTACAACAAAGCTGAAGAAATCCTGCGGGACGCCGATATCGTTATGTACCATTCCAAAACCAGCGACAGTCGGCGTTACGAAATTTTCGACAGTGCCATGCACAATCGCCTGTTAGAACGGCACCAACTGGAAAATCACTTCCGGCGGGCGGTCTCCTCCATTTCCGCCAGTTCCCCGGACAGCCCCACGACAGCGGAAAGTCAGTTTCGCGTGGTGTTTCAGCCCATTGTCTCCCTCTCGAGCGATCGCGTGGTGGGGTTTGAAGCCCTCTCCCGCTGGCATCACCCGCAACTGGGGGCGATTTCGCCAGGGAAATTCATTCCCATCGCTGAAGAAAGCGGGGAAATCGTGCCGTTGGGCATTTGGGTATTGCATCGCGCCTGTCTGCAACTGCAATGCTGGCAAGACCAGTTTCCGCAACTGGCGTCCCTCACTATGTCGGTGAATTTGTCCGCCCGCCAACTCCTCGACCCGCAACTCATACCGCAAATCGATCGCATTTTAGAGTTAACGGGCGTTACGGGCGATCGTATCAAACTGGAAATGACCGAAAGCGTCCTCATCGAGAACGCCGAAATTTCCAGCCGTACCCTCTCCCAACTGCGACAACGCAACATTCAACTGTCGATGGACGATTTCGGCACCGGGTATTCTTCCCTGAGTTACTTACACCGCTTTCACTTCGACATCCTGAAAATCGATCGCTCTTTCGTCAACACCCTCAAAACCGGCCGCGAATCCTCCTCCATCGTCCAGGCCATTATCGCCTTAGCTCACAACTTACAGATGAACACCGTCGCGGAAGGAGTCGAAACCGAGATTCAAAAACAGATTTTGAAACATCTCGGCTGCGAGTACGGTCAAGGCTATCTGTTCGCCCGTCCCCTTAGTGCCGAGTCGGCGACTCAATTGTTAGGGAGATCGATTCCGGGCGCCCAACCGCCAGATTCTGATGTAACTTAACGGTATTGCCGATAACGGCAACGGCCGGGGCTTCAAAACCCGTTTCTTCCACCTGAGAGACGATCGATCCCAACGTTCCCACCAATTCTTCCTGGTCGGGGCGAGTTCCCCAACGCACCAACGCCATGGGCGTCTCGGGGGGTTTCCCCGCCGCCAACAGTTGCGCCACAATCTGGGGTAAATTGCGAACCCCCATATAAATCACGATGGTTTCCGACCCTCGGGCGATGGCCTCCCAGTTCACCTTGGGGCGGTATTTACCAACGCTTTCGTGACCCGTTACGAACGTGACCGAAGAACTGTAATGACGGTGGGTTAAGGGAATTCCCGCGTAGGCGGGGGCGGCGATTCCCGAGGTGACGCCGGGAACCACTTCCACCGGAACTCCGGCTTCGATTAAATCTTCCATTTCTTCGCCGCCCCGTCCGAAGACGAAGGGATCGCCCCCTTTGAGACGCACGACGACCGCGTGACTTTGGGCGTATTCGATGAGGAGTCGCGTCGTGTCTTCTTGCAGCAGCGAATGGCGTCCGCGACGTTTCCCCGCGTGAACTCGAATCGCTTGGGGATTGATGAAGTCCAGAATTGGCGGACTCACCAGAGCGTCGTACAGCACCACGTCCGCCCCTTCGAGGAGGGTTTTCGCCTTGACTGTCAGCAAGCCGGGATCGCCGGGTCCGGCGCCGACGAGATACACTTTTCCCACAGGAGTCGATCGAGTCATTGAGGTGGTTGAAAGAACTTGTTGAAATTGCCTTGCGGCAGATAGCAAAACTATCAAAAATAGAAGCTGCTAATATTTTGATATAAAATGTCCCGCATTGTCTGTGTTCATGGCGACTGTGGGACGCCTGGACGAGAGGGAACAACGACAACGATGAGTGTACAAGTGCAATTTCTTCCAGATGACGTGACCGCCACGGCAGAAGTGGGGGAACCTTTGTTAGACGTCGCAAAACGGGCGGGAATCGATATTCCAACGGGCTGTTTGATGGGATCTTGTCACGCCTGCGAAGTGGAACTCGACGGCCAAGCCATTTGTTCTTGTATTAGTGCGGTTCCGCCGGGAAAAGATAAAATTACTATCGATTTATATATCGATCCGACTTGGTAATTGTGGGTGCGATTCCGTCGATTTTATTATCATAAAATTGCGTTTTTGTCAATACTTTAGTCCGAAAAAGTTGGGAGAATTTGAAGAGCGATTTGAAGATCCCCGGCATCTCCAAGATGGCGGGGATCTGGCGAAAACAGAATCGTTCACGGCATCTTTTTGACAATTGAAAATCGATCGTTAATACTCCATCCTTATCTGAAACAATAGTTTCTCTAAACTCTGTATCCCCCCAAGGGGATAGGGGGCGAAGGGGGGATGGGGGGATGGGACGAAAACAGAACCGTTAACGGCGTCTTTCCTTCAACAAATAGGCGATCGTATCGCCGCGCCCTTTCACAAATAACTTTCCGCGTTTCTCAAAGACGTAACGATGGCGGAGACGTTCGTAAGTAGCTCTCGTCACCTGAATACAACCGGGAATTCCCTGAGATTCCATACGACTAGCTAAATTCACCGTATCGCCCCAAAGATCGTAACTGAACTTGTTCAAACCGATGACCCCCGCCACGACCGGACCGGTATGAATTCCCACCCGCAAGATAATCGGTTCCCCTGTGTGGGCGCTAAAGCGCGAGGCTTCGTTGGTCATAGCTAAGGCTAATTCTGCCACAGCTTCGGCGTGGTCCTCACGACGTTCGGGGAGTCCGCCGACAACCATATAGGCGTCGCCGATGGTTTTAATTTTCTCAAGTCCCCGCTCTTGCGTGAGTCGATCGAAAGCCGAGAAAATTTCGTTGAGCATCTGCACCAAATCGGACGGGGAACTATTGGCGCACAGTTGCGTAAATCCGACGATATCCGCAAACAATACCGTAACCTCCTCGAAACGTTCTGCGATCGCCGCCCCCACTTGACGATATTCGTGAATCCGCTGTTTGAGGTCTTTAGCGATCGCTTTCGGAAAAATATTCAATAACAGCCGTTCCGAACGTTCCTGCGCCATACGTAAGGCTTCTTCAGCTTGTTTGCGTTCGCTGATATCGCGAATAAAAGCGCAGATATACTGACGGCTGTTGAATTCAATGTAGTTGAGGCTCAAATCCACCGGAAAAATTTCGCCGTCGCGACGTTGCATCCGGGTTTCAAAAGCGAAGGTTTTGGAGGTGCGAAGACTCTCCCAAAACCCCAGCCAGTCGCAGGCGTCGAAATCCGGGGCGATCTCGTAAAACTGTCGGGTTAACAGTTCCCGTTGCTGGTATCCCAAGCCTTCGCAGGCGGCTTCGTTGGCGTAGACGAAGGTTCCCGAGGGTGCAATCCAAAGGGCGGCGTCGGCGGCGCGATCGATAGCAAACTGGGTTAACTGCAACGCATCTCGGGCGAGTTTGCTATCGGTGATGTCTTCCACCATCGCCAGCAAATATTGAGGATGTTGGTCCTCGCCGTAAATCGCCGAGAGGGTGAGGGTTCCCCAAAAGGTGGAACCGTTGCGGTGACGATAACGCAGTTCCAGTTTTTGCGGAAGTGCGCGGTTTCGCCTCAAGGCTTCGTTGACGGCGTTTTCCCAGTCTCCCGAGGCGATGGAGTCTCGAAACGACTTTTCCGAAAAGGTTTCGTCGGATTCTCCCAACATCCGCTGTAAGGCGGGGTTGCTGCGAACGATGTTTCCGCCAACGTCTAACAGGGCGATTCCGATGGCGGCTTCGCGAAAAATGGCGTCGAGTTGGCGTTCCCGTTCGTGGAGGTGTTTTTGGAGAGACAACCGTTCCCACAGTTGCAGTTGCAGTTCGCGATCGCTGCTTTTCAAACGGGCGGTACGTTGCTGTACCATTAATTGAAGTTGCTCGTTTGCTGTTTGTAGGGCGCGTTCGGCGCGATGGCGTTGGGTAATTTCGACGCCGTAGAGATTCGCGGATTCCCCAGAACTCGGCATCACGGTAAACTGAAAGCACCGAGCGCCGATGGGAACTTCAAAGGTTTGTGTTGTTTGGGTGTCGATGGATTTGACGATCGATCCGCGCCACAAGTGGGGAACGCGATCACCGATGGCGCACTCTCGTCCCTCAAACAAGACTAAACTGGCCGGATTCGCGTATTTGAGAACTCCATCGCGGCTGACTTGTAAGATGGGATAGGGATTTTCGTTCGCGGATGGAATCGTATTAGCGATCGGCTCTACAGGCTCGGATTTAGGCATCGTTCAGGTTTGGGGCGCGGTTCGCACGGGCGATCGATCCTCGCTGATGGAAAATACTGCAAGCCAAAGCACCCTAATACGTGGCTCTTTTACAGTTTTTTTACGCTTTCTTTTTACACTTTACCGCGAATTTCTAAGAGGGCGGTTTTCAAGGAAGGGGGACAGTATCCGAGGGCGTAGGCTTTGGAACTGTCTAAGGCGACATCCCCAGGGCGAGGCGCAGCCATGTTAACCTCCGCTTGACGACAAGGTTCGATACGCGCTTGGGGAAGCTGGAAAATCTCTTTTAACAACAGTCCGAATTCGTAGCGAGAAATCCGTTCTCGTCCGCCTAAATGCAGGATTCCGGTAATGGTTTCTAGGGCGAGAAGCAATCCTTGCGCCGCCGTTTCGCCGCTGACGGGGGTACGAAATTCGTCGACGAACAGTTTTAATTCTCGCCCGTCTCGCATCGCCTTCAGGAAGGGTTGGATGAAGCTACTCGCCGTCGGCGGAACGCAACCGAACATTAATGGCATTCGGCAGATGGTGGCGTTGGGGTATCGTTGTGATATTTCCCGTTCGGCGATCGCTTTGTGTTCGCCGTAGAGGTTAATCGGACAAACGGCGTCAGTTTCGGTATAGGGGGAGTTTTTCCCGTCGAATACCTGTTCGCTGGAGGTGAAAACGAAGGGAATCGAGCGATCGCCGCAGAGTTGCGCTAAACGCACAGATGCAGCGACGTTGACGGCGTAAGATAGTTGGGGATGTGTTTGGCAAAGGTTGGGACTGGAAACGGCGGCGGCGTGAATTACGGCGTCGGGGCGTACCGTCTCGAACATTTCGCCCACTGCCCGCTCGTCTGTCAGGTCAACGCATACCATATTTACCCCTTCTATGTCAAGAGCTTTACGGAAATAAGTTCCCCAAACTTGCCAGTTTTCGCAGGCGATCGAACAGAGATTCCAGCCGAGAAAGCCGCTGGCGCCCGTCACCAAAAGCCGTTTCATTTGCGTGTCAGTTGCAGGTCAATGGGTATCTCAGTGGCGCGATCGTCGAGTTGGAGCCGATTTTACCATTCTCCCCAAAACGGGGATGTTACGCTCGTGTCGATTTCAGGGTATGTTCGATCGTAGGTCTGCTTTCGTGACTGAACCCCAAAAAATCTCCCATCATGTCGCCACTTCCCATTCTCGTCATCGTCCACCAACCGACTTCCGATCCCGGTCGCGTCGGCATCTGTTTGAAAGAAATGGGTTACGATTTAGACGTGCGAATTCCCGCCGTCGGTCACAGTCTCCCCAAAACCCTCGATCGCCACAGCGCCACGGTGGTTTTCGGCGGTCCGATGAGCGCCAACGATGATAACAAACTGCTCCACATTCGCCAAGAATTGCACTGGATTCCCATCGCCTTAAACTCGGGAAAACCGTTTCTGGGTATTTGTCTGGGGGCGCAACTGCTGGCGCGAGTTCTCGGCGTCAAAGTCGCTCGCCACCCAGAAAACTTCGTTGAAATGGGTTACTATCCCATCAAAGCCACCCCAAAAGGGCGATCGATCCTCGGGGATCTCTCCTGCGTCTATCAATGGCACAGCGAAGGCTTCGAGATTCCCCCCGGCGCCACGCGACTCGCCACCGGAGAGCGATTTCCCAACCAAGCTTTCTGCTACGAAAACGCCTACGCCTTGCAATTTCACCCGGAAATGACGCGACGCATCCTGGCGCGATGGCTGGCGGCTGGCGCTTCCCAACTCAGCCAACCGGGGGCGCAACCGGGACATCTCCACCGACGGGGATACCGACGCCACACCGTCGCCGTCAACCAGTGGCTTGACAAGTTTCTTCCCCGATGGCTCAATTCTGTCAGTTGCGGTGAGGCGATGATGAGGTGATGTGGTGATGAGGTGAGGATGTCAAGTATCTTCTCTCTTTGTTTCTCAATCAGACAACAGGGCGATCGATCGCTTAATCCAAGCATCTGCATCGTTGCGATCGCTAAATGTCTCATCTTTCGCCAAAGCTTTCATAGCGTTCATCACCTCCTCGGGGCTGAATCCCAACGCCAACAACGTCATCTCGACATCCTCTTGAATCTCCGCCGTCAACCCCGCCTCGGGAATCGTTTCCAACTGCACCCGCTGGCGCCACTGAGAAAGCTTGCTGCGAAGTTCTAACGAAATCCTTTCGGCGGTTTTCTTTCCCACACCGGGGGTTTGCGAGAGAATGCGGTGGTTTCCCGTGACGATCGCCTGAACCAAATCCGAGAGTTCCAAAGTATCGAGAAGCGCCAACGCCAGTTGCGAACCGACACCGCTGGCGCGAATCAGTTGGCGAAACAAATCCCGTTCGGCGGCGCTTCCAAAGCCGTAGAGAACCGGGCGATCTTCGCGCTGCTGCAAATCGCAAAACACTTGAAACGACTCCCCAAACGGCGGAAGGCGTCTCGCCAAGCGGGGGGTAATTTGCAATTCGTAACCGATTCCGTTGACTTCGACAGTCAGCATCGTTCGATTTGGCGTCGATACATCAACGCTGGCGATCGAACCCTTAAGATAACTAATCATTCCACGTCGTAAATTGCCAATTTTAGCGTTTTGATGACCCTGCGAACTCCCTGGTTCTGGCGATCGATCTCCCTCAACTCCCACACCGCCCGAGATGTCTTTGGCGCCCTATTCCTCCGCGACGAGATTTCCACCCTCTTAGAAAGTCCGACTCGCTGCGAAAATCCCGAACTGGCGCGGTTTTCCATTTGCGCCGGGAACCCTCGCAACATGGGCGGAAAATTGCAACTCTACACCCCGGCGATGGGAGAAATTTTAACCGTTTTGCGGAATTTAGTCGATCGCCACCCCACCCCAGAACCCGATACTGAAATTTCCCACCTTCCCTTTATTGGCGGATGGTTGGGATGGTTGGGCTACGATGTCGCCTGGGAAATCGAACGCTTACCCTACCGCCGCAGCGATTATCTTCCCTTTCCCATCGCCTATTGGTACGAACCCGAACGCTTCGCCATCCTCGATCGCCTTCAAGATACCCTATGGTTCGCCGCCTCCTCCCCGCAGCAACTCGACGAAATGCAGCAGCAATGGGAAACCCGCGACGAGAAAGGGTGGGTTTTCCCGAAATCTCAGCCGACGAATTCCCCAATTACCTATCTCTCTTCCCAAGAAGATTACGAAACGATGGTGCGTCGCGCCAAAGACTACATTCACGCCGGAGACATCTTCCAAACCAACCTCTCGCTACGGTTCGAGACGCAAACCGCCCAGCATCCCTGGCAACTCTATCAAACCTTGCACCATATCAACCCCTCGCCTTTTGCCAGTTATTGGAACACGCCTTGGGGTGCAGTGGTGAGTTGTTCCCCAGAACGGTTGGTGCGCCTGCGCGACGGAATCGCCGAAACGCGCCCCATCGCCGGAACTCGCCCCCGAGGAGACAGCCCCGAAACCGATAAAGCCTTAGAAGCGGAACTGCTCGACAACCGCAAAGAAAACGCCGAACATATCATGTTAGTGGACTTAGAGCGTAACGATCTCGGGCGCGTCTGTCGCTGGGGTTCCGTGCGCGTCAACGAGTTACTGACGATCGAACGTTACAGCCACGTCATGCACTTGGTAAGTAATGTCATCGGAGAAATGGAGGAAACCCGAGATGCGATCGATCTCATTGGCGCCTTATTTCCCGGTGGAACCATCACCGGATGTCCGAAAGTCCGCTGTATGGAGATTATCGAAGAACTCGAACCCGTCCGACGCAGTTTGTTTTACGGTTCCTGCGGCTACCTCGACATCCGAGGATTCCTCGATCTCAACATTCTCATTCGTACCTTACTCGTCTCTCGCGGGCGCGTTTGGGGACAAGTGGGGGCGGGAATCGTCGCCGACAGCGATCCCACCCGAGAATGGTTCGAGTCGCTGTCAAAAGCCAAGGCGCAGTTAGCGGCGTTGAGAGGAGCTGACGCGATTTTGAGATAAGCAAAGGGAAGACAAGCAAGAAGCTGTCAACTTTCAAAACTGGGAAGTTTAGCAACCTCTTCGCGTTTTGAACAACTTCAACCTCACCGTCGAACTTCCCCTGAAAGCGATCGTGCGCGGTTACAGTCACGTGACGACCCCCATTAGCTGGTGCAACCGCAAAGCAGGGGTGTCGAAATTGAAAATCAAAGAAATGGGCAGTCGCTACCTGTTCATTGTCCTCTACATCTTGCTCGAACGGTGGCTATCTCAGGGCGATTACGTCCGCCAACCCTCCCCACTGCTTAGCGTCGGCGTGGCATCCAAAGATAGTATTTCTCGCTAAGGAGCCAGTGAGATCGTCGCCTCAGCTTCTCGTCTGTAAGATGGAAAACAACAGTCACGTAAAAATTTAGAATTTCACAATAAGAAGTCTATGAGTCAGCGTGTTTTAATCACTGGGGGTGCGGGATTTGTCGGCAGTTCCCTCGGACTAGGACTGGCGAAACGCCATCCCGACTGGCAAATTGCCGCCCTAGATAACCTGAAACGGCGCGGTTCGGAGTTAAACCTTCCTCGCCTCAAACAGGCCGGAATCGAGTTCGTTCACGGTGACGTTCGCAACCCGGAAGACCTCGATCCCAAGGTTCTCGAACCAAATTTAATTTTGGAATGTTCGGCGGAACCGTCGGTTTTAGCGGGATATGGTTCTCCAGGGTATCTGTTACAAACCAATTTAATCGGTACGATTAACTGTTTGGAACTGGCGCGAGAAACTCAAGCCGATTTCATTTTTCTCTCCACGAGTCGCGTGTATCCGATCGCCTATTTGAGTCAACTCAACTATCGCGAAACCGAGACTCGCTTTCAACTACTGGACGAACAACCGTTTCCCGGTGCGTCGCAGTATGGCATCGCCGAAGATTTCCCCCTCGATCGCGCGCGATCGCTCTACGGAACGACAAAACTCGCCTCGGAACTCCTCATCGCGGAATACGCCGAGGCTTACAACCTTCGCACCCTCGTCAACCGTTGCGGCGTGTTAACGGGCCCTTGGCAAATGGGAAAAGTCGATCAAGGGGTATTTGCGCTGTGGGTGGCGCGACATTATTTCCAAAAACCCTTGAAATATATCGGTTATGGCGGAACGGGGAAACAAGTGCGCGATTTTCTGCACGTTGCCGATTTGCTGGATTTACTCGATTTACAACTGCAACAGTTCGACGACCTGAAAGGGGAAACCTTTAACGTCGGTGGCGGGTCTCACAATCAAGTGTCTCTGTACGAAACCACGCAAATTTGTCAGGAGGTGACGGGGAATGCGATCGACATTTCGCCAGTTCCCGAAAACCGTCCCGGTGACGTACCAATTTTCATTACCGACTCCCGCAAAGTGATGGCACGAACGGGATGGCAGCCGAAGCGAGATATTCGTGTCACCTTGACTGAAATTTACGACTGGATGGTCAGTGAAACGGACAACATTCGGAAGATTTTCACTTGAAGCTATTGTGAAAGTACGTGCGGGTAAATAAGGCTCTTCGCCGTTTAGGGTGACAGAAAAACTGACTTCACGAGATTTCAGGGGTTTTGGCTCTCGATTCTCCAGGTATTTGTATTTTGCTATACATTTTCCCCCGCAAACGGCGGAGACCCGTAAATAAGGCGATCGCCTCTCTTTTGCGAAGTTAAAGCCTTTTTATATAACGGGTGCAATCGAAGTTTTGAAACTGCTCGTGAATTTCGAGTAGATCGGATTAATAGTACCAAAAAAAGAAACCAAAAACCTGTAAGAGAGGATTTTAAGACGATCGACCACACTCTTATCAACTCCATCTTGACGAGTCGTAAAGCGAAACAAATAATTTTCGGGATATTTTTATTTATATTTGCTGCGGTAGCTGTGAGAACGTTCGTTGTCCATTCAATGTTTGCTAACTATGTCTTTGAAGAATGGAGGGTTAATTATAGTGGTGGATTTGTCAGAAGAGGGCTGACAGGTACGTTTATGATTTTTCTTCAAGATAGCTATAACATAAATATATACGAAGCTTTGAGAAGTCTTTCGTATTTGGTATATCTCCTGTTTGCTTCTGTTTGTTTTTTAAAAATTAATAAATCAAAAGGCATGTTAGACTTAGAATCGTTGGTGATCGTCTTATTTTTGCCATCTCTTATTATGTTTCCGCTCAAGGATTTCAAAGCAATTGGCAGGAAAGATTTCTTTTTATTTTTTGGAGCGATCGCCAATCTATTTCTCGTACAAATATCCGCTAGAAGCTTAAATTTAAAAGAGAATTCAAATTTATAAAATACCAAACCTGCAAACTCGAAAGCAATAATCGATCGATACTGCTATCGCTTGTTTTTCGTCTATAATCTGCTGTCGATTCCTACGGCATTAAGCCACGAAGCCATTCTTTTTCTGGCAATTCCTTTAAATATGCTAATCACCTTAACCTGTATTGGCTTAGTCTTGCCCAAAAAGGAAGCGTTGTGGAGAACTCTCGCAATCTATCTTCCGACCATTTTGGTATCTTTGTTATGTATGGTATTCAAAGGAGACCGCGAAACGGCATTAGCAATTTGTGAATCTTGGCAAGCCTACGGCGATGCCTATCAAATGTTAGCCACAGACTGCGATCGGGAACTTCCCGGAGTTCTGACCTTTTTTGATATTTCGATGCAAGATGTATTCCAGAAAATTTGGTCGAATAATATTTTCGGCGATGGAAAATTAAAATTATCTCTCTGGCTGTTCGTTTTTGGTATCAGTACAGTTGTTTTAGTTCGGGCTTCATCTAAGATTTTAATCAACTCGGTTGAAAAACTGAACCAATATCGTTATACAAGCGATCGCGTCAAGTATTTACCTCCCGTTAGTTCGAGCGATATCCTCAAGAGTTTTAGTTTTAAATATGCTGTAATTCCCTTTTTGGGTTCTTTTATTCTGTACATCATCGCTCTAGATTGGGGACGATGGTTCTTTATTACGTCTATTTCTTATATGCTCTGTTGTTTGAGTCCTAGCTTAATTCAAGCGGAGGTGGCGGGCTACTCTCAGAATCAATGGATATTAAGAGCTTTTAACCCGATTTACCAGTTTTAGTCAAAAGCGGTTACTTATTTACAGGAATTCAAATTTCCACGGTGGTTGTCAGGTGTTTATTTTGTGGTATTACCTTATGCACTTTTTATAGTGAGAGTGCCTCATTACGATATCTATGTAAGAGATCTCTACTACGGATATGGATTTAGACTGTTTCAATCGGCTTTAAATATTTTGGGTCTCCAATAAAACCGCATCTCTACTAGGGCAACTTCAGCCAACCTTACTAATGGTGCGAAGGCTTGAATCGGGCAACCCGGGAGGGTTGCCCCCACGGACATCTATTGCATGACTTTGGGAAAAGGGTATAAGTTCTGTTAAAAATGAGTATTTATTGCTTTTGTTGCCCACTTTAACGCTGCAATCGCTTTTTTCTTCTAAACCTACGGAACGGCAACGGTTTCCAGCAACCGCGCCACGATCGCATCGGCTTTGCGTCCCCCAGCGGGAATTAAACGGTGGGCGAGAACGTGAGGGGCGATCGCTTTCACATCGTCAGGAAGGGCGTAGTCTCGTCCGTCGAGGAACGCATAAGCCTGGGTGGCTTTCTGTAACGCCGCAGCACCGCGCGGACTCACGCCTAAGGTAATCTCGTCGTCATCGCGGGTGGCGCGAACTAGATTGAGGATATATTGCTGTAAAGCTGTCTTGACGGTCACGCCGCCGCACATCAAGCACAAATCTCGCAATTCGTCAAAGCTCAAGCAAGGTTCGAGTTTGTCTACCGGAACGCTGTCGTGAAGCTGTTGCAACATTTGCAACTCTTCGGCTTCCGTGGGATATCCTAACGACAGCGACAGGGTAAAGCGATCCATTTGCGCTTCCGGGAGGGGAAAGGTTCCCTGATATTCGATAGGGTTTTGGGTGGCGATGACGAAAAACGGTTGGGGAACGTTGCGAGAAACGCCGTCAACGGTAACTTGTTTTTCCTCCATCACCTCCAGTAACGCCGACTGGGTGCGGGGGGTGGCGCGGTTGATTTCGTCACAGAGGAGAACGTTGGCGAAAACGGGGCCCGGAAGAAACTCAAAATCTCCCGTTCGGGGATTCCAGATATTGGTTCCGGTGATGTCCGTCGGGAGTAAATCGGGGGTGCATTGGATGCGCTGGAACTTCCCGCCGATCGATCGCGCCAGAGACTTAGCTAACAGGGTTTTTCCGACGCCGGGAACGTCTTCGAGTAAAGCGTGTCCTCCCGACAGCATCGCCACGAGTACCAACCGAATCGCTCGTTCTTTCCCGACAATCGTGCGACTGAGATTGTCTCGCAATCGCTCGATCATTGCAGCACTCTCATGCAGTTTCTCAGAAGCACTCATGGCAGTTGATAGTTGATAATTGACAATTGATAATGAAACGCTGTCGGGGATGAGGTGATAGGGAGATGACCTGATGACCGGACGAGGAGATGACCGGATGATGTGTTCTCCTCACCTCCTTACCTCATCATCCCCTCATCTCTTCACCTACGTTGCTTCGGTGAGTAAGACTAGGGGTTCGAGTTCGTCGTCGGATTGGGCTGAGACGTTGGCGGCGATGCGATCGCGGATTTCGGTGCCTAACAGACGGTTGATGGTGCGAACGCTCGATCGCCCGTCAGGGAGAAAGAGAACTTCGTAAGTCCGCTGAATCTTGTCTTGTCGGGTTTTGGGGTGGGTGACGGTTTTCTTCTTCTTACGAGTGTAGACCGAAGGTTTCTCAGCACGGCCCCAGTAAAGTTTGTAAATGTAGCGCTCGGGGTTTTGAACGAACTTCAGCGAGGGAAGATGGGGAATGTCGAGATGAAAGTTTCCGTCGTCCCCCCGTACAGTTCTGAAATACCCCCAATTTTTCTCTTCGCGGTTGAGAGCGCGTATCAGGGCTAACTTCAGTTGTAGCAGAACTTCGGGGCGATCGAGGGCTTCTCGGACGAGCATCATAATTTCGTGAATTGACGCGAACACATATGGTGTTGAATGTAGCATTTTATCGCTTGACGCTTCACGCAACGGCGATCGACCCCGAAGGTGACGCTTCACGCATTTGGGCAAAAATGGCAAAATGGAGAAGAACGACCTTTACAGAAATTCGATCGACTATGGAATTCGCAGATATCAAACGCGAAGTCGAACTGCTCTCCGAACGCCTGGGGAAAACCCAGGACTATCTTTGACCCGCCTGCACTGAAGGCGAAAATTGCAGATTTAGAACAAATCGCCGCACAGCCGGAATTTTGGGACGACCAAGAGGCGGCTCAGTCTACACTTCAAGAGTTGAACGACTTGAAGTCCAGCTTGGAGCAGTATCGTACTTGGCTCTCAAGTTTGGAAGATACGCAAGCAGTTCTCGAACTCTTGGAAGACGATACGGACGAGGCGCTTATATCAGAAGCCGCGTCAAATGTCAAGAAGCTCGATCGCGAGTTGGAACAGTGGGAACTGCAACAACTGCTCTCGGGGCCCTATGACAAAGGCGGCGCGGTGTTGTCCATCGACGCGGGCGCGGGCGGTACGGACGCTCAGGATTGGGCGGAAATGCTGCTGCGGATGTATACGCGCTGGGGGGAACAACACGGCTATAAAGTCACGACGACGGAACTTTCGGAAGGGGGCGAAGCGGGAATTAAATCCGTCACTCTCGAGATTGAAGGCCGATACGCCTACGGCTATTTAAAATCGGAAAAAGGAACCCATCGCTTGGTGCGGATTTCGCCGTTCAACGCCAACGGGAAACGTCAAACCAGTTTTGCCGGGGTGGACGTGATGCCGATTTTAGATAAGTCCGTGACGCTGGAGATTCCCGAAAAGGATTTGGAAATCACCACCTCGCGATCGGGCGGAAAAGGCGGTCAAAACGTCAACAAAGTGGAAACCGCCGTGCGCGTGGTGCATATTCCTTCGGGGTTGGCGGTACGCTGCACTCAGGAGCGATCGCAGTTGCAAAACAAGGAAAAAGCCCTGGCGTTGTTGAAAGCGAAATTATTGGCGATCGCCGAAGAACAACGGCTTCAAGAAATCGCTGACATTCGCGGTGACATGGTAGAAGCGGCTTGGGGAAACCAAATCCGCAACTACGTTTTTCATCCTTATCAAATGGTGAAGGATTTGCGAACGGGTGTTGAAACCAGCGCCATTGACGACGTGATGAACGGCGATTTAGATGGCTTGATCGAAGCCTATTTGCGCCAAGACAGCCAGTTAACCGAAAGTGTCTCCGCCTAATCGATCGCCGAATCGAGCCAACAATGCGATCGCCCCTCACCTGTGGACTCGACGAGTGCGACGGTGGGGGGCGCTCGTGGTGTTGGGGCTTTTTGCGGTGGCGTTGTGGGCGAACCGACAGGCGATCGTGAGTCCGCCGCAACAACCGGAACGTCCCGAAACGGTGTACGTGGTGGCTTACGATATCCTGGGACAGTTCGGCCACAACAGTCTCGTATTACCCACAGCGGACGGGTTTGTGGAATATTCCTTCGGCGATCGCGCCGTCTACGCCGAGAATAACAACGACTGGGGGAGTTTGTTGAGAGCCGTCGCCTATCCCACGCCGGGAACCTTGGGACGTCGCGCGATCGCCTGGGATGGCGAAAATCTCGAAGACTTAGAACGAGAACTGCAACAGGGAAATCGCGCCGAACGATATTTGTTTCCGGTGGGGGTCGAGCGCGATCGCGTCGCAGCATTGCGCCAACAGATCGATCGCCGCTACGAACGCAGTTCCGCCACACCCCAGTACAACCGCGCCGTCGGCTTGTATTTCGTCCCCGACGCCGAATCCTATTGGGCGTTCAACACCTGCAACCACACCGTTGTCCGCTGGTTGAAAGCATTAGGCTGCTGCGTTCGCGGTTCGCCCATGTGGGGAAAACTCCGCATGGCGAACCCGACATCCTGTTAACGCACATTGCTGAACGAACCTTCCTTCAGCGTGACTTTACAAACATTAATGTTGTGTTACAATTCGTAACAACGACAGGGCTGCAAGAGGTGGGCTTGGTCTAGCATCCCCCTTCACAGCCATGTTGGGTAATCTCCTGTTCGCTACTGGCTCCAGTCGTTGGGTGACTGGAGCTTTTTTCAGTGAAGCGGGGAGACGTAGGACTGACGCAGAAATCGGGTTTCTCGACCCAAGTTGGCAATACAGAATCCGATTTTCCAAGTCGGTTTGGCTCAAGTCACCTAAAACCCCGTAGCCGCGTTGCATGAAACGCGGCTACGGGGGCAAGATCGAACAGTTATTTCAGAATCAGAAGCAGCATTTACCTTAACCCGCGAGAAGGAACCCCCGCTTTACCCGAGAGGGTGAGCGTCGAGACGGACAGCTCACGGTGGCTAACCCAGTTCGCCACCCCTGTCCTCATCTCGAATATTGGGCATCAAAACGTTGCTGTCGTCGCCAGAAAACCTAGGAAAATCGCCACCCTGACGGATACCGTGTTTGATATTGTGCATCAAACTCGCCATTTCAATGGCGTTCATCGCGTAACTCCAGCCCAGATTGCTCTTAATTCCCGCCCGTTCTAACGCTTGCTGCATCGTGTCCGTGGTGACGACGCCGAAGACGATGGGAACGCCCGTTTGGAATCCGGCGGCGGCCACTCCTTTCGACACTTCTGCGGCGACGTAATCGAAATGAGGGGTTTGGCCGCGAATGACGGCACCGAGGCAGATAATCGCATCGTACTCCCCGTTGAGTGCCAGTTGGCGAGCCACCAGTGGCACTTCAAAACTACCAGGAACCCAGACGTAATCGACTTGTTGTCCCTCGGGGTTCGCGTCGATGCCGTGGCGTTTCAAACAATCTTGGCATCCGGCTAGAAGTTTGCCCGTCACTAAGTCGTTAAAACGAGCAATGACGATCGCAAAGCGAAAAGGCTTGTCGCTGGTAAAGGTTCCTTCAAAAACTGCCATATTGGGGAGGAGTTAAATTAACAACGGTGCGATTCCAAACGGTCGAGATTCGACGTTCGAGGTATCGGGGGTGTGTTTGGAGTCGCCGAAAGACAAACCGAACCCGGCATCGCAACGGTTGCCGGGTTGGAAAACAGCCGCAAACGGCTCGTTTAGACAACGAAGTAGTTCAGGACGCCGACGGCCAGGACGAGGGCGACCCAAATGCCCGATCCCAACCAGAGCAACCCCTTGGATTGCTCCCAGTTTTGAGGAGAGGCATAGGCGACGGGAACCCCGACCACCATCACGAAAGACCACAGAACTAATGCAGCTAAAGCGATCTGAAAAAGGATTGAAAACATTGTTTTGTTTTGTAACGTGAATGCTGAGCTTTCCTCATATACTTATCATATTTCGGCCGGTCTTTGTCCGCACTGTCGTAGCGGTTGACCGGATTTTAGTGCGATCGCTCGGGGGGAACAAACAGCACCGGATGCCAGCTTCGACGGAGGAGTTTGTTAGCGAAATTGGGACGAGACCATTCGAGCAGTCGAGGCAAACTCGGAGAGGTGACGGCGATGGCACTGACGTCCCGTTCCATGGCTAAATTCATGAATTCGGTGAGTCGATCGCCTTCTCGGACGGCGGTGTGGACGGTTAAGCCCAAGGCATCGAGGTCGCCTTTTACCTCGTCGAGTTCTGCTTGGACGGTTTCGGCGGTTTCGGATTGGGGAACGCCACGGCGACCGTGATGTTCGATAATCCAGCCCAGCAAACAGGTTTCGAGAGATTCTTTAGGGCGTTGGCTGGCCTGTTCGCGGATAGATTGGACCAGGTATTTGGCGCTGTCGCTGCCATCGTAGGCCACCAGCAGATAGCGCAGCAGATGGCGACAGCGTAAGTCGAGTTCTTCGTTGGTGTAGGTGGAAATCAGCGCCGGACGCATCACCAGCATGGGAATTTTAATGCGCTCGACGAGGGCGGCGGTGGTGCTGCCGAAGAGTTTTTCGTTGAGTAAGGTTTTGTTCTGCGTCCCGAGGAGAATGAGGTCGCACTCGTGGGTTTTGATGGTTTTGAGGATGTTATCGACGGTGCGATCGGTTTCGATCTCAACATACACCTCGACACCCTCGGGGACATCTTGCAAGGCGACGGAGAGCCGTTCTCGGGCGCGATCGATGGCTTGTTCGTCAACTTTAGGAATGCCGCGATCTTCATTTAGAGGAACTGAATTGAAGAAGACGATGCGACGCATTCCGGCAGCGGCGAGACTGGGGACGAAGCGAACCAGACGATGCAAGCCATCTTGAAAGTCAGTACAAATGAGAAGGTTGTGAAACATGGAACGTTGCTTAACGATCGAGAGACCTACTTTCTAGAGTAGTCGAATTCGTTCGGTCTCGGTTAATGGCGATCGCGCAAGCGGGGAGCGGCTTGTGGTGAGGATACCGCAGAGAACCGCTGCAGTGACGCCCCGTCATCCCCAGATCTTTTCCTCGGCCAGGAACGGAGCTAGAGAGGGAGGTCGCCGACAGCAGAGCCGGTTTAGGTCGATTGCGGCGGCGAGAACCCGCCATCGATGCCCCATTGATGTTTGAGCAGGTTTTTGTAGGTGACTTCGCGAAGCATCATTTGTTCGTACAGTTGCAGGAGAAACTGTTGAGCTTGTTCGCGACTCATCTGGGCAACCTGGGTCTCAAAAGAACGCAAGCTGAATTGCTGTTCTAAGGTGAGTTCGATCGGTCGATCCATCGGTGGTTCCTCCTCATCGATTCAGATGTGGTCTTGTCTAGTCTTAGGATTCCCGTTTTTCCGTCTCGCTATAAAGCACGACGACTTTCTACTTACGGGCAACTCACCTAAGCCTCGGACAAGTTGTTACAGAATATAACAAACATTTGACAAAATTGCCAAATTCTGAGTTAAGCGTTGTTGACAGAGACGGTGTGAGGCGTCCTCGAGTTCCGCCTTGGTGGAAGTTGTATCAATTTGTCAACGGTAAAAATGCTCATCACGAACGGAAACCCCCGATTTAACGTTGAAATCGGGGGTTTTCAAAGGGGTTCGCTCGGATCTAAAGTTTTGCTAAAGTGCCTCGGAGGTCTGTCACTAGGCCGAAGCGTCGTCAGGATTCGGAGCTTCGAGAGACTCGATGGCGATGGAGACGACCGTAACGTTATCTCGTCCGCCTGCGTCTTTAGCCGCTTTCACCAAGGCCTCGACGGCCTCTTGGCAATCCGCAGATTTTTCCAATTCCTCGGCGATGCGGGCGTCAGACAACTCTTCCGTCAACCCGTCGCTACAGAGCAAAATGCGATCGCCCGGTTGCAAATCCAGGGCGCGGATTTCCACCTCGCCCATATCCTCCCGTCCCAAACACTGAGACAAAACGTGACGCCAGGGGTGAACGCGAGCTTCGTCAGCTTCCAAAGCCCCCGCTTTCACCGCCTGCGCCACCCAAGTATCGTCTTCCGTCACCTGTTCGAGATGTCGCTCTCGAAAGCGGTAAATTCTCGAATCCCCCAAATTGGCGCACCACAACTGAGGTGCGGTGCCGTTGTCAGTTTGATGAAACAGAGCGGCCACCGCCGTCGTTCCCATATCGGCGTTTTCCGGATGTACCCCTTGGTCTTCTATAATCGTCCGGTTCGCCGCATGAAACGCTTCCTTGAGGAGGAGTTCCGGAGGTTTCCCTCCGTCGATACGTTCTTCGATATAGCGACAAATCGTCTCTTTCGCGATGCGACTGGCTTCCTGGCCGGCCGCATGGCCGCCCATACCGTCAGCCACGATAAAAAAGCGACCTTGAGGATCGATGTGGTAAGCGTCCTGATTGATAGCGCGGACGAGACCTTTATCCGTACAACCAGCGAAGGCGGATTTCATAACACAAAGGCGAATTTAAAAGCGATCGGCGCGATCGAGCCGTGCCAGCAGCCTCAGCAGCGCCACCACCAGGGCGACAGCCACCAGAGCCACGACACCCGCAATCCACACGCGGCCGTTAACTAATAAAATCGTAGCCGACAATGTAAACGCACTGATTAACAAAGTATAGTTCGTACTCAACTGCATCCCGACCGTGCGACGTAAAACCCGGTCGGTATCCGTGGCGCGAACCCGCACGCGAATATCGCCCCGTTCGAGCTTTTCAAGGGTATCCTCAATACGACGAGGCAAGCCCAAGGCGGTCGAACTCACTTCGCTGGCTTGACGGCTCAACTCGCCGAGAATACTGTTACCGTACTCTTCTCTTCCTTCGTTCATAAGATTTAAGGCAAACGGCTTAGCCACCTCCATAAAATTAAAGTCGGGATCGAGACCTTTGCCTACCCCCTCCAGGGTCGAAAAAGCCCGCATGACGAACGTAAACGTCGCCGGGAAGCGAAACGGCTGGTCGTAGGCGATTTCGTAAAGGTCGTCAGTAATCGCTTCGACGGACTGCTCCTCAAAGGGCTTGTCCATCAAGTTATCGAGAATGTATTGAATGGCGCGGCGTACCGGCCCCGGGTCGTCCATCGGCGCCAGGGCTTCCACTTCCACCAACGCCACCACCACGCGGTCTGCATCCCGCTGGGCGATACCGAAAAACAACTCCATCATCTTTTGGCGCAGGTTCGAGGTAATCTGCCCCATCATGCCGAAATCGTAGAAAATCAGCGCCCCTTCCGGATCGACGGCTAAGTTCCCCGGATGGGGGTCGGCGTGGAAAAAGCCGTAATCGAGGAGTTGTTTCAAATAGGCGATCGCGCCGAGGCTGGCCAGTTGTTTTCGATCGAGTCCCGCCGCTTCCAGGGCGTCGTAGTGGCTGATTTTAATCCCCGGAACGTATTCCAAGGTCAGCACTCGAGACGAGGTATAACGCCAATACACCCGAGGCACCCGCACCCATTCCACGCCGCGAAAATTACGGCGGAAGGTGTCCGCGTTGCGCCCTTCGTTGAGATAGTCGATTTCCAGATAGAGAATGCGACAGCACTCGTCGTAAATCCCCATCCAGTCGCGACCTTTGCCCCATTCCGAATGGTTTTGTAAGTACAGCGCCACCCCTCGGGCGATGGAGAGGTCGATATCGAACAGTCGCTTGAGTCCCGGGCGCTGGACTTTCACGACGATTTCCTCGCCGCTGTGCAGTTGGGCTTTGTGGACTTGTCCCAAACTGGCCGCCGCCAGGGGAACCGGGTCGAAGAAGCGGTACAGTTCTTTAGAGGACTTACCGAAATCTTCCCGCACGATCGCCTCAGCTTGTTCGTAATCGAAGGCGGGAACCCGGTCTTGCAGTTTCGAGAGTTCCTCGACGTATTCAACGGGGAACAAATCCGATCGCGTCGAAAAGAGCTGTCCGAGTTTGATAAACGTCGGTCCGAGGTCGAGAAACGTTTCCCGAATCCAGCAGGCGAGGCGGCGGCGTCGCGCGGCGGCTTTCGCTTCCGTGTAACCGCCGACATAACTCCAGTGGCGTTTGTTGAGCCACAACTCAAACAGGAACCGAGCCACGAAAGACCAAACTTCGATGCGGCGACGGGTTTTCGAGTAGTTTTTGCGGTTCCAGCGATAGGATTTCGACGCATACTTCACGCCGCGATCGCCGCTGGGGGCGATGCGGATGCGCTCGACCGCTGCCGGATCGGATTTGGAGACGCGACCGTTGCGAGCGGGTTGGGTAATAGAATCCTCAGACAGAGCAGACACTCGGTTTCCGTTCCTGGGGGTGACGTTAGGGTGACAAGCCGAACGAGCAAGCGAGACTTGCTCGTTTGACAGACAGAAGCCAGACCACAGCTACCTTACCTTCTCCCCCATCGACGGACGGGGAATCTCGGAAAACGCACCTGCGGCTGCGGGGAAAGTCGGTTATTCCGACGCGGTCGTTTCATTGCGATAGCGTTGGAGTTCCGATCGCACTTGAGCGATTTCAGCCCGTAGGTTATCAACGAGGGCTTGGAGGTCAGTATCCGTCGAAACAGCGGTACTGACGCCACCGCTGGCGGTTTCCCGAGAGGTTTCCACCTCCAGAGACTCGACGCGTTCCATCACGCGATCGGAAAACTGACGCAGGTTTTCCCGCTGTTCGGCGTCGAATTTTCCGAGTTCGCTCAAGGTGTTGGTTAGAGTTTTTTCGATGGTCGAACCGATTTCTTCTGCGAGGACGCGACCCACTAAAAAGGCGTGGACGGGAGATTTGCTCATGACGCGATCTGATTATTAAGCTTCTGTAACAAAATTATAACGTCCGATCTCGGGTCTGGAACACGCCAACCGGGGGGATTTGGCAAATTTCGCCGTCCCTCCCCGGCTACAACCCTCACGAGGTGGAACTTGAGGGAGTCTCTTTAAACGGCTCTAGGTTTTCTTTCGCGCCGGAGAGATCCGGGGCGGGTTGCGATTCGACGGGAGGGCTTTTGAGTTCTTCCCAACTCGGCTCGACTTCCCTAGGCGGCGTCGATTCCAAGGGGGCGGCGGCGGGTTCAGACCAAACGGGAGGCGCTTCGGCGTCGGTGGCGGTAAAGGGTTCTTCGGATAAGACGGGTTCGGGGTCTGATTTCGCCTCGGGGGTTTCTGTTCGAACCGGAACCCAGTCTGAATCGTTGGAGTAGTAGGGGGCTGGAGTCGGTTCGGGAGGACTCCAACGGGGGGCGGGTTCGGGGGCGGGTTCGGGGGCCGGTTCGGAACGGCGTTCCTCCGACCAATCGTTACGGGAGTATTCGGTTTCCGGTTCGAGGGGCGAGGTGTACGTCCAGTCTCCCGGGTTTTGGAAGGGTTCGTCGAATACTTCGGCGTCGGGATCGGAAAACTCCTGGGGCGAAGGGGTCGATCGCAATAGTTGGGACGGGGGCGTGTTGGGGCGATCGGTCAGTCCCGATCGCAGGGCGACTACGACTCCCGCACCGCCAATCGCTGCCACGATCGAGGTGGAGAAAAACAAGGCCGGTACCCAAGGACGAGCGAAAATGGGTTTGTAGGGTTTGGCAGGGGGGGCGGTGGGTTGAGATTTTGGGCGGGTGGACTTCGAGGACACCCCGCCTTGGGCGGGACTGCGAGACGGCGGTAAGAGGGCTAACCATTCTTTGACGCTGGTAGGGCGTCGTTGGGGGTCGAGTTCTAGTCCTTTGGCGATCGCCCAGTCGAGGGCGGGGTCGAGGGGGGCTTGGTTCGGGCGCAGTTCGTTGAGGGGAACGCGATCGCGCAGGGCGGCGATGGTGGGCGGTTGTCCGCTCAGCAGGGTGTAGAGGGTGGCCGCGAGGGCGTAAACGTCTGTGGCGGGGGTTCGGGGTCGCTGACTGTCGTACTGTTCCGGGGCGGCGTATCCCGGCGAGAGCAGGTTGTTATGGGTGAGATCGACTTCGAGGTTGAGATCCCGCGTCAGCCCGACTTCCACCAGGACGATGCGATCGCTCCCGACGGCGCGGATGGCGTGTTCGGGTTTGACATCCCGGTGCAGCAAGCCGTTTTGATGCAAGACCCCCACCGCTTCGGCTAGTTGTCGCACGTAATCGACAGCGCGATCGACCGCCATTGTCTTTCCGTCCCGCACCAATTGCGCCAAGGTCGCACCGGGAATGTAATCCATCACGGCGAACGGCTGTCCGTCTTCTTCAAACAAGTCCAGCACGCGCGGTAAGTTGGGATGCTGACAGCGTGCCAACAGCCGCGACTGTTCGACAAACCGACGCGCGAACTCTTGACCGTCGGGGTGCGACAACAAGGTATCGCTGAGGGTTTTGATAACAACGGGTTGCCAGAGCCGAGCGTGGGTCGCCCGATAGGTGGTACCGAAATATCCCTGACCGAGCGTATCTTCGATGGCGTATTTACCGCCTTGTAGTAAAGTTCCTGCCCGAACCTTCATAAAATTCTCTATGTGAATTTTTACTCATGCTAGAGCAAGTTGACCCTTTGGGAAAAGGAGAAGGCACTTCGTCAGGGAACACTTGAGAGTTAAAAGTTTCTCCCTGGCTCCCTGGCTCCCTGGCTCCCTGGCTCCCTGGCTCGTTTTTGTTAAGACACTCTGAAAAAATCAGGGAATTTTGAAGGAATGGGGGCGAACGCTGACTTGTCCGTGTTCGTCGAGACAGAATTCCGGTAGGTTGACGGCGTAGATGTGATGGCACTCGCGGGCTTTCAACTCGACGAGCTGTCGTTTGACCGTCTCGATGGCGGCGTTCATGGCTTCGATGCCTTTTCGGGCTTCGGTTTCCCGTTCTAAGCGGCGGTGAGCTTCGGCGATTTGCCTCTCGAGCTGTTGCAGTTGCGGTTCTCCTTCCGCTAGGCGCTTGTGAATCCAGTCGAGGGTGACTTGTAAGCCTTCGGCTTTGGCTTTCCAGGTGTAGCGGGTTAAGGCGGACTGGGTGGCGGACTCGAGTAAGCTTTCGGGAGAGCTTCCGGTGGCGGGTTCGGGGGGTTTGGCCGCTTCGGCTTTGGCTTCTTCGAGCTGGGGGACGAGGCGATCGCGCTCCTGGCGCAGCGATTGTAGCGTTTCGGCTAACTCGGTTTGACGGGTTACGAGATCGTCGATCGAAGCGGGAAGGTCTTTAGACATGGCTGGGGTCAGTTTTTCAAACGGCAAATTGGACGGGAAAGCTCAATTTGACTCCTATTGATTGAAGTCAAGGGTTCGGCGTTTCGGCAAGACGCGATCGCCATCTTCGACTTGGCTCGTTGACGCCATCGGGAGCGTGGCAGCTCGAGGAGTTATCGGCTAGAGTAGAATTGGCACTGCGCTTAGCCATATCTCCTCGTTCGATATCTGAGGTGTTCGCTCTCCATCGCCCCGCCGAAAACGGGAGGTTCGACCCCGAGGGAACGTTGGGATAAGGCAAGTGGCCTTCGGGCGATCCTCTCGCCAGGTATCTCGACAGCACGAGATTACGATCGAACCCGTCGATTTACAAAATCTAACAGAAATATCACCTATACCGAGAGGATCGGGATCGTCTAAAATTGCCAGCAAGCACGCGAGTCAGGGAAACTCACGAGAGGGATCGATGGATTTAGAAGTCGCCTACCAACGCTGTTTAGAATGTCTGGTTCGATCGATCGACGAACTGGCCTCACCTCCCCCCCTCGAGCCGATCGAACCCATCGCCTCGCTGATCGTACAGGCGATGACGGGTCAGTGGCGGTATTTTCACACGCCATCTCACATTTTCGAGGTGGGTGGCTCGGACGATCCCATCGAGGTGCTGGCCGCCCTGTTTCACGATCTGGTTTACGTTCAGGTCGACTCGGGTATCAACCTCAACGTCAGTCGTTATATCTCGAACTACATCAAGGAAGAAGACGGACAGATCGTCATTCTCGAGGAAGCCGAACTTCCCGGCGATCGCGCCTTCGAGATCGCCCTGCGGGTGTTTGGCTTCCACCCCGGTCAAATCCTCGATCCGTTTCGCGGACAAAACGAATTTCTCAGCGCCGCCATCGCCACGCAGGTGCTTTCCCCATTTCTCCCGACGACGGACTTGGTGGCGATCGCCGCCTGTATCGAAGCCACGATTCCTTTTCGCGGCCGTTCCCCGGAAGGACTGACCGCCAGCGAAGTCTTGCAAAAGCATATTGAAGACCTCAATCGGGACTGGCATCTCGGTTGGGCGATCGAGCAGGTGTATGAAGTGGTCAAACGGGCGGTACGCCTGGCCAATCGGGACGTGGAAAACTTCGCCCTGCCCAATTCGGCGGAATTTCTCGATAATACCTGGAACTTACTGCCGGAAACCAACCACGAGCTGATCGGCGCCAATTCTTACACAGTCCGGGGCTATCGCCGCTCGATTCAAAAGATGGAGGGATTTATTAATTTCCTCAAACCGGAACGGGTGTTCGCTCAATATCGCGGCGAACCGGACGACGATACCTATCAGAAGTTACTCGAAAACACCCGTAAAAATTTGGAAACGGCGAAACTGTATTTAGGTATTAAACTAATTACGATCGCCGTCCTCGAGGCTCTCTCCTATCGACTCGGCCGCAACGTTCACATTTCCACGTTGATGGGCGAGTTCCCCGAACCGGGGGTGAAAACGCCCGCCTTGGAACAATTCCTGCCGCCGATTGCCATCGAACGACCGCCGCGTACCCCCTTGGAAGCGGAAGTTCTAGCCCTCTTGAGTAAGGGACGCACCCGCGAGTCGGCTTACGACTTGAAAAACTCCCCCACCTCGACGTTTATTATTCGAGCGGTGGGGTTTGAATGCGTGACGGATTTGTTGGTGGCGGCGAAGGATTTCCTGGCCGGAAAACTGCCCTCGGAAGCCTTTCTCAATCACACGCTGTTACGAAACGGTCAAATCGATATCGTACAAACTCTTTCCCGAGGCGTGGTGCGATTGGGGTACAGTCGAGCGCAGATGTTGGCGGTCGAACCCGATCTCGAGAGAGATGTTGTCGATTCGGTTCGTGTGTGAGGCGTCGGGGTGCGTTCTTTTGGATTGGCCGCCCAGGACGATCGACGAGGTGAAAGATGGGTAAACTGAGGCGGAAAACCCGCTGACCGGGGTGCGATCGCGGAGGAAAACTGGCCGAGGATCGACCGAGGAGGAGAGACCTGCCTCGAGAAAGGCAGAGGTTTTGACGCCGAACTGTACCCCGGCCGGGATAAAATTTGCCAATGTGCTAGATCCGCATCGCTGACATCGACGATCTCGAATGACTAACACTGTTACCGTCACCGTTCCTGCTACCACGGCGAATTTGGGGCCTGGATTCGATTGCTTGGGGGCGGCTTTGACCCTCTACAATAGGTTTGAGTTTTCCCCCCTGAGTCCGGAGGCAGGGCGGTTAAGCGCCTTTGAGATCGCCGTTCGGGGATCGGAATCCGAGCGCGTGGACAGGGACGAACGAAATTTGGTCTATCGCGTTTTTGCCAAACTGTTCGAGACCCTCGATCGACCGATCCCCCCTGTTCGCATCGATATTTCTCTGGGAATTCCCCTAGCGCGAGGGTTGGGCAGTTCGGCCACGGCCATCGTCGGCGGCCTCCTCGGCGCCAATCAGTTGGCAGGAAACCCCTTAAGCCGCCACGAGTTGATGCGTTTGGCGATTTCCATTGAAGGCCACCCCGATAACGTCGTCCCGGCGCTGGTGGGGGGCTGTCAGTTAGCCGCTACCGACGATCTCGATTGGTCTACCTGCGAGATCGCGTGGCATCCCGATATCGTTCCCATCGTCGCCGTTCCCGATTTCGAGCTGTCTACGGCAGAGGCGCGGCGCGTCCTCCCCGATCGCTATTCTCGAGGCGATACCGTTTTTAACACAGCACATTTAGGTCTTCTTGTCAAGGGATTGGAGACGGGAAATCAGAAATGGTTGACGGCGGGAATGCTCGATCGCGTCCACCAACCCTATCGTCAAAAACTCATTGTCGGTTATGCAGAGGTTCGCGCTGCGGCACTGGCGGCCGGGGCTTTCGGCGTCGCCATTAGCGGGGCGGGGCCGACCCTGTTGGCGCTTACCGCTCGCGATCGCGCCGATGGCGTCGTCAAAGCCATGAAAAACACTTGGGACGCCACGGGAATCACGGCTTGGGTGCGATCGCTCCAAATCGACACGACAGGCGCGAAGCTCACAATCGATCGGTGAGAGTTGATACTTGATAATTGACAACGATCGAGCCGTGGAGAGACTCAATCTTGACACTTGATAATTGATAACACCAACCGGCCAAACCCGAGAGGAAACTCGATAAACTAGAAACAGTGACTTGAGACCGATTCGGAACGGGACTCAGTATCAACTATCAATTATCAATTATCAATTATCAATTATCACTTGAATCATGCAAATCTACTTGGATCACAGCGCGACGACCCCCACGCGCCCGGAAGCCATCGCCGCGATGACCGAAGCCTTAACCGAGGCTTGGGGGAATCCCTCCAGTTTGCATCACTGGGGTCAGAAGGCCGCGACGACCCTGGAAACCGCGCGATTGCAAGTGGCGGGGTTACTCAACGCCGAACCGGACGAAATCCTCTTTACGAGCGGCGGTACCGAGTCCAATAACGGCGTATTGATGGGAATCGCCCGTCAGTACGAAACGCCCCAGCATCTTATCGTCTCGAGCGTCGAACATCCGGCGGTGTCCGAACCGGCCCGCTGGTTAGAAAAACAGGGATGGCGCGTCACCTATTTACCGATCGATCGATGCGGACGGGTGAATCCGAGGGATTTGCAAGAGGCGTTGCGTCCCGATACAGTGCTGGTGTCGGTCATCTACGGACAGAGCGAAGTGGGGACGGTGCAACCGATTCGCGTTCTCGGAGATATCGCGCGATCGAACGGGGCGCTGTTCCATACCGACGCCGTACAGGTGGCGGGACGACTCCCCATCGACGTGCAACAGCTTCCGGTGGATTTCCTGTCCCTCTCGAGTCACAAACTCTACGGTCCGAAAGGAATCGGGGCGCTGTATCGGCGGTCTGGCGTCGAACTGCTGCCCTGGTTGAGCGGCGGCGGCCAGGAAATGGGATTGCGATCGGGAACCCAGGCGGTTCCCAACATCGCCGGGTTTGGCGTAGCGGCGGAACTGGCGATGCAGGAGTTGGAAGCCGAAGCACAACGGTTGACGAGACTACGCGATCGCCTCTTCGATCGCCTGTCTTCGGTGTCCATGTTACTGCCGACAGGCGATCGCACCCACCGACTGCCCCATCACGTCAGTTTTTGCGTGACGGACACCCACGAACGCCTCACGGGGAAAGCGATCGTGCGCCAACTGAACCTCGCCGGAATCGCCATCAGTTCCGGTTCTGCCTGTCACAGCGGCAAACTCGCCCCCAGTCCGGTCTTGTCTGCGATGGGATACAGCGAAGCCCTCGCCAAACGGGGAATTCGCCTAACCCTGGGACGCAGTACCACCGAAGCCGATATCGACTGGACGGCAATGGTGTTAAAACAGGTGTTGGAACGGTCTCGCTCGATGGCCGAGGCGGTAAGGCGATGAGGCGGTGAGGCGATGGTGAGATGAGAAGAGAATTTCTCCTCATCAGGTTAACTCCCCTATTCCTGGCACTGAAAATTCGGACAACCCAACCCCTCTGGCGGCGGGATGAATTCTCCTTCCATACGCCAATTGCGATCGCTCGCCAAACTGTTGATAGCGTCAAGGCGGTTTTGAGTGAGGGGGTGGGTTTGAAACTCCAGATTTTCAGCGTTTCGCGACTTCTCCCGTCACCGAATTCCGGTGCCGTAGGCGATGACTTCGATCGACACCGGGCCGCCTCTTTCGGGGAAACCTCCTCCAACTTCAGAGGTTTCGTAACGCACGTTGAGAATTTCCCGAGCGCCCCATTGTATAGCTTGTTCTTTGACTCGCAGTAGCGCTTCGCGACGACCGCGATCGAGCAAACTTTCATAGGCCACGACTTGCCCCCCGATAAGGTTTCGGAAATACATCATGAAGGTTTTAAAGTAATCTGAAGAAATCACCACAATTCCAACAAATAACATGGTATGCCGGGCGTTAGGGAGGGGTTCGGTATAGCCTTTCAACTCGCCACCAACAATATTTTGTAATCCGGCTCCCATATCGCGGGCGATGTTTTTCGCCCGTACCGTACTGCCTTGCACGATACCGTAATGTTTGATAATTTCTTTCCCCGGCACGCCTTCTAAAGTGGTTAAAATCACGGTTATACATCCTTTTTTGAGAGTATAAACTGGAAAGTTTAGAAGAGTTTTTTGGTAGACTTCCTAATTTTTTGCCATAAATTTTGTACTTTTAAAAAAATTGTAATTTTAAAAAACGAGAGCAATCCTCATTCATTGGTAACAACGAACAGAAGTGAAAGTTAAGATTGAAGGTCGGACGGTCTCGCCAGATCCCCGGTATATCCAAGATGCCGGGGATCTCACACAGCCCTTAGACCGATTAGGAATTTTGCCACGAATTATTTACGATGAATATAGGGAGTTTAGAAAAACTTTATTGCGGATTTTCCATATTGTTTAGATTTCCGGTTTCTCGGCATTGATAGACAGGAGTTATGCACTTGTCGGTCAAGAAACCCGGAGTTTCGTTCTGAGCTTGGGGTTGACATAACCGAATCGCGTTAAAAACCGGGTTTCTGCGTCATCCCAATTTTCGATAACCTTGCTATAGATATTCGTAGGCTGAGTTGACTTTACGAAAGAAAACGAGACGGAATAAAGCTTACTGCTGTTAGGTGGCGTGGGCGCTACCTCCAACCTAAGCAACCAACCCATTCGTGAACTCTTTGTAGCAAGTTTAAAGAAAATGCTATCCATCGTGAATTTTTTTAGAGACGCCGAAACCGACGCCTCTAAATTCAGATGAAAATGGTCAAACCTCGTCGCAGCTAAATCTCCGCCAAGGATCGTTCGATTAAACGACGGGCGAGGGTTTGCACCCCCGTATGACGGTAGTAATCCGTACTCATATCGAGAAACGCAGCTAGATAGTCGAGGCGATCGTCGCTGAACTCGATAAAGCTCTGTAGACGATTGCTAACCTTTTGCGGCGTCAACTCGTGAGACGTGACGAAGTCACTCATCCAACCGCGAACGGACTCGAAGCTTTCGCCCATGAAGCCTAGTTTATGTTCGGCGTTTTTCCCGGGAATTTCATCTTTAATTTTTTTGAATTCCTGATTGTCTTCCAGTTCGCTGGGGCTGAGCATTCCCAGGCGTTCTCCGACGGCTTCCACGAAATCGGGACCCAAGGGAATCAAGCCGTCAAAACAGACTAACGCCGCCATCCGCATCAGGGATTCGCCGCTGTAGTCGCCGAGGGATTTAACGAAATCGCCGATGCTGTCGCCGGGAATTCCGTTGATTTTGCAAAAGGCGACGATTTCGACGACGAGTTTCAAGGTTAAATCGATGGTTTGGGCTTTGTCCGCTTTGGGAGTGAGTTTGTTGAGAAAGCCCAACAGGGGGACTTTTTCGCCGACTTTGTTGGCCATGGCCGCCGTTCCCAGGGCGCTTCCGGCGCTGTCGATGGTATCGTACAGCCAGAGGGCGGTTTGATAGCCTTGGGATTTGTCGTTGTAGAGGGCGAGGGCGCGATCGCTCACCAGTTGAATCAAGCTATCGTCGCTTTCTCCGGTAATGGTGCGGATGCTGTTATCCCACCCGACGAGGTTTTCCCATTCGCCCGGAAGGACGAAATCGAGCGATCGCAGGGAGAAAATGGTGATGTTATTGGTGGGGAGTTCGTCAACTCGTTGGTTAATGGATTTGCTCATGGCGGGTAATGACTCTTTTTATGGGCTTTTGACGGAATTTCTTCGGGATTTTTCAGTGATTTTTCAGCTATTTAAGCTGGGCTAAACCGGACAAATCAAACTTTTGAATCCAGGCTTCGCGATCGACTTCCGTAAAGTCGGGGCTGCGCGAGATGACTTTGACTTGGAAGCGATCGGCGACGAGAATCGCCGTTTGGGTATTTCCCAGAGTCACGGCGGGATATCCGGCGATTGTCTCTTGGCTGTTTTGGAATTTCTTCGCGGCGGCGGGGGTGCTGAGGGTATCGGAAATCGCCAGCATCGCGACATCTTGTCCGTCTTGTTTGAGCTTGGCTTCGGCGAATCCTGTTTTTTCTTGGGTGTAAACGCGATCGTAGCCGTCACCGGCGGCGGGGAAGAATTTGTTGAAGGCGCTACCGGGAACGGCGTCTCGCGCGACGGCGCCCCCTTCAGCGGGTTGAACCTGTTGGGCGGTATCTGATGGGGGCGTGGGGGTTTGGGGGTTGCGACATCCACCCACAACAAGCATCGTCGCTAGGAGTAAGGCAACGATGGGTTGGCGAAGGGCTGCAAAACTCATAACACTGCGGGGTAATCGGGAACGGTTGACTTAAGGTTCGATCGTAGCATCGCCTCCGCAAAAACCCTGAGATTCCTAAGTTCGTCTTAATCTCATCGCGGGCGATTTCGATCGGTCGAGAAAGTCGGATTTTTGATGACGATATAGCAATACTCAATGATTCGTTGCCAAATCTCCGATCGGTCAAGGGCTATGGGAGATCGGCTATGCGAGATCCCCGGCATCTCCAAGATGCCGGGGATCTGGAGACAATCCGACATTCGTTCGATCTTGATTTTTACGTCTGTGAATTGCCACAATTGACTTAGAGTTGTTATAGCAATTTTGTGGAATTTCTGTAAAATTTATCGATCTCAATTGGGTGGTGTCTTTCTCGATAAAGAGGCTCAAAAAAATTCGATCGACGATAAAATCACCGATTTTCTAGCCCGTCGTTTGAATCTCCAAAACAATTTAAATTTTTGAGTCAAAAATCCTGGAATTACCAGTTATTTTATAGGGGGTAAGATCGGGTTTTATAATTTGAATTCTTTATTTCGCTTGTCGGCGATCGATCGGGCGAAAAATTACGATTCTTGGGATAAGAAGAACAAAAATTACAAATAACATCCAAAACCACTGTAAAAATCCCTAAAAAACAAACCCTCTCTGCGGCTAACCTGAGAGGGTTTGTGAATTATATTAAACTCGCGATCGATCGCACTTCAATCAACCCGTGACTTTCACCGCCGTTAGCGGCTCGCTCCCATCACGGACACCAGTAAATCCGTGGCAAACAGATTCGTCATCGAATGCAAGAATTTTTGCGTATCGCGTTGGTAAATTTCGTTTGCTGACAAAGCGGTATTCACCTTTTCATCTCGTTTGACTTTCTTTTTAGTGAGAGATTCCTCGTTCATGCGTTTGCCCCTTGCCTTACTCTTCTTCCTATTTACTAGGATGACAATTTTTTTCCGGAATGTCAGGATCTAAAACCGAGAAATCTGCGATCGCCATCACGCCAAATCGCGATCTCGATCGCATTAATGGCGAGACAAATCCAGAGCGGCGATTCCCACGCCACTCAACAGCACGAGCGCCCCTACAAACACCCCCAAAGATGGCACTTCTCCAAACGCCCAATATCCGAACAAACTCGAACAAACTGGCTCTAATAAAATCGCCAAAGTCACAAGAGTTGGTGACAGCCAACGAAGTGTCCAATTAATACTTGTATGACCGATTAATTGAGGTAGCAACGCCATCAAGACGATCGCACCGTACACCGGCCAGGGATGCCCCAGATAACTCGCCCCAAAGACCATCGGCGTCGGCACCAAAATCAGCGCCCCCACCGTGTAGGCTACGGCAATATATCCCGTGGTCCCCAACCCTCGACGTTGGGCTTCCCGTCCGAACAGCAAGTACAAACTAATCGTCCAAGCTCCGAACAAAGCTAGGGTATTGCCCAAAAGGGGGTTTGTAGAAATCGACGTAACGCCAGTCTCGCTCGTTCCCACCAAAAATCCGCCGAAGAGAGCGATGGCGATTCCCACCGCCGTCCGCCGGGAAATCCGTTCCCCAAACCACCACCAGGACAAGATGACAATCCATAAGGGATTGCTGGTGACGATGGTGGTGGCAGCGGCGATGGAGGTGTAAGACAGAGAAGTAGTCCAGGTGGCGAAGTGCGCTGCCATGCAGATTCCCGAGGCGACGGCGAACCCCAAGGCCTGGGGAACGTTTTGCCAGCGAACCTTCGCCCAGGTGGGGACTAACAGCAAGGAGGACAACAGCAACCGCGACGCGGCCAAAACGAGACTCAAGCCAGCCCCTCCGCCGCCTGCGGCGTTGACGGCTAGGCGAATCCAGATAGCTGCGGTGGAAACGGCAACGATTCCCACTGCCAAAACGATCGACACTTGCAGTTTGGAAGGACTTCGTTCCATAGGTTTTGATGTCCGTGAGTCGAAAGCGCAACCTGCGTTTAACAGGTAAGCTTAAGGGTGAATTGGACTTTTGGTAGTGATGACGATGACCAGCGAAGCAATTACTCCCACCGTCAGCGATCGCATTTGCAAACATATGAACGACGACCACGCCGATGCGGTGTTGGTTTACGCTCGTGTTTATGGCGACAAACCGGAGGCGGAATCGGCGGTGATGGAGTCCATCGACCCCCAAGGGATGACCTTAAACGTCCGAATTAATGGCGATACGGTGTCCCTGCGCGTGGGGTTCGATCGCGATCTCAAGGATGCTGAAGATGCTCACCATACGCTGATCGATATGCTCAAACAAGCTAGAGCCAAGGGTTGATGAGATGAGGGGCTGATGAGATGAGGGGCTGATGAGATGATTTCACGTTATTTCTGCAATCTCATCCCCTCGTCCGTAAATCGCGGTAGAACGCTGCGTCAGCCACGCCCAGAGTTGGTCGCCGTAGCTGAAATGCCACCACTCGTTGGGATGTTGGGCGAATTCCGCTGAGGTCATGGCTTCGGCGAGAATTTGGCGGTTTTCGTGAAACTGACGTTCTGCGGCGGTGGTGGCGTCGGCGAAATGGTTGGGATAGGAACGTTCGGAGAGTTCGTCAATGGGCGATCCCATGTCGATCTCGCGATCGCACTCGTCTACCAAAGTCACGTCTACCGCCGCTCCTGTACTGTGGGGGGGCGGCGTGGCGCGATCGAGACTCGGAAGCGCCCAGAATCGATACACTTCGTCTAAGATGTCCCGACGCTGTTGGGGGGTGAGCGCCTCGGGAGAAAGCTGTTTCGATCGAACTACTTCGGCAAACGTATAATTCACCATAAACTGCTGCACCGCAAGGGGACGATAGGCGTCGAAAATGCGAATTCGCCAACCGGGACGCTGTTGTTGTAGAGCTTTTTGAGCGGCCTGAAGTCGATCGAATATTCCCCGACGCAGGAAAAACGGAGATCGATCGTCGTAGGGAGCGCCCAGTTTCGCGTAAGGATGCGGTAACTCCAGCGAAAACACTTCTTCGGGAACTGATACCAAGGGTTCGCCGCACTCTCGAATGGCGATCGTTTGATAAGGTTTCATTAAAATTTCGCAAGCTATACCACATTTTATAAAATATGTCAACCCCCATACAAGTCAACATCCTCGCCCGTCTCCTCGCCGGAGAATTCGACAACGGCGAGCAAGCTCGGGAAAATCCCGCCTGGTTCGTCCACATTCGCCTGTGGCATCGTCCCCTACCCATTTCCATCGACGGAGATTTGGCATTGTTCGCCGAACAAGCCCCCGCCTTGAAACTCCAACAGCCCTATCGTCAGCGAGTGTTGGTATTGAAACTTGGGGAGGTCTCGCCGTTGCGTGTTGAGTATAAGGCGTTTCGGGAACCGACGAAATTCAAAGGCGCGGGGGCGAATCCTCAGTTACTCGAGAGCTTGACTCAGGAGGATTTGGAGGATTTGCCCGGTTGCGTATTAGAGGTGAGCGATCGAGCGGGGGTCTTTGTCGCCGAACCCCCAGAAGGCGCAAAATGCTGTTTCCAGTACGACGGAAAAACCCGTCAAGTCGAGTTGGGATTTGAAGCGAGTGCAGGGCGGTTTCGCAGTTTCGATCGCGGCATCGATCCCGAGACGGGGCGAGGCTTGTGGGGCGCGTTAATGGGGGCTTACGACTTTCAAAAATTGCAGGATTATCCAGTTTAAGCCCCAAAAAGAGAACCCCAAAAAACAGCGTTCCCAGTCTTTCGACTGGGAACGAGGGACAATACCCGAAAAACGACCTACACCGTTGCCATTTCCGGCGTCGGACGTTTGCTGTGGCGAATCCCTTCGATCGCCTCAGCATAACTCGGCGCTTTAAACACCGCAGAACCGGCCACAATGGCGTTAGCGCCAGCCTCGAGAACTTGCCAAGTATTGGCCGGTTTGAGTCCGCCATCGACCTCAATCCAAGGATCGAGACCCCGCTCGTCGCACATTTGACGCAGTTTTTGAATCTTGGGAACCACTTCCGGAATAAAGCTTTGACCGCCGAAACCGGGGTTCACGCTCATAATCAGAATCAGATCGCATAATTCCAAAACATATTCGATCAATTCTAACGGCGTACCGGGATTGAGGACGACCCCCGCTTGTTTCCCGAGTTCGCGAATTTGTCCGAGCGTCCGATGCAAGTGCGGCGAAGCATTATGCTCGGCGTGAACCGAAATAATATCCGCCCCCGCTTTCGCAAAATCTTCCACGTATTTTTCCGGCTCGACGATCATCAAATGAACGTCCAAGGGTTTTTCCGTCATCGGACGAATCGCTTGCACGATTAACGGGCCGATAGTGATGTTCGGCACGAAACGGCCGTCCATTACGTCTACGTGAATCCAGTCGGCGCCCGCTTCGTCTACTGCCTTGATTTCTTCCCCCAAACGGCTGAAATCCGCTGATAAAATTGAAGGAGCGATAACCGTTTGTTTCTTAGATTGCGTCTCTGCCATGTCGCAGTCTTCCCGATATACTTGTTACGATCGATACATGATTTCCCAAAGTGTAACAAAAGATGTCGGCAAAATTCGCCAGTGGTGCGCAAACAACGGCCGTTTTTTGTATGGATTCAACAGGAGTCAAGCCTTGAAGGATAGAAAACCGTCCCTGGATCGATCGCCAATTTTTGCCAAACTCAGAGCCGCTTTCATCAGTACCCTCGGCATCGCTTACACCTTATCCCCCACCTCAGCCTTCGCCACCTCCTCCACCGGAGAAGGAGGCATCGACGCCCAACGGCTTCACGGCGAACCCTACAACCTCCTCGGCCGTAAAATCGGCATCGGACAAGTGGAAATCGGGCGTCCAGCCCAATTCGGCATCGATAAAGACGTTCCCCCCGATCCCGAAAACGCCCCCGACTTAGCGGGGGTGTTCATGCGAGACGCCCCCGCCCAAACCGAAACCAACGTCGACGCCCACGCCCACAGCGTCGCCGGGGTAATGGTGAGCAACAACAAAGAAGCCATGGGCGTCTCTCCCGAAGCTCGACTGTACTCCGCCGGAGCCGCCACGGAAATGGGGGCGAACCGCCAAGCCCAAGAATGCGCCACCACCCAGCACGTCGCCCTGCAAAACACTGACGACGTGCGGGCGATTAACTTCAGCTTCGGCGAACCCCTCTGGCTCGACCCCCGCGATAACGCCGTTCTCGACGGAAACGCCCATTTGACCCTTTGCATCGACTGGTCTGCCAACCAAC
Organism: Baaleninema sp.; assembly: GCF_049974805.1. Lineage (NCBI taxonomy): Bacteria > Bacillati > Cyanobacteriota > Cyanophyceae > Oscillatoriales > Oscillatoriaceae > Baaleninema > Baaleninema sp. The sequence continues at coordinate 31,740 of NZ_JBNGCO010000007.1, read as the reverse complement.
ATGACGTTCTCTATGTCATCGCCGGAAACCAGGGAAACGGCGGCATTCCCATTCCCACCGATAACTTTAACGGCGTGAACGTGGCCTTTAGCCGAGCCGAAAACGGCGTCTTCGATCGCGTCGATGTTGCCAACCTCAGCAGCGTGTTTGAAGGGGTTCGCAGCCGCTTAGTGGGACTCGAAACCAACATCGACGGACGCCGCCTCATCAGCCTGTTAGCCCCCGGTCGTAACGTCGATCTCCTGCGCCCCGACGGTAGCTTATTTGAAAGTACCGGAACCAGTTTCGCCGCCCCCCACGTCGTGGGAACCGTGGCGTTACTGCAAGAATACGGCGATCGCCAACTGAGCCAAAACGCCCCCAACTGGAGCCTCGACAGTCGCCGCCACCAAGTCATGAAAGCGGTACTCCTCAACTCCGCCGACAAAGTGCAAGATACCGGAAACGGGCTGTTACAAGGGATGACCCGCACCATCGGCGATCGACAAGAAGGAAACTGGCTCACCTCCGACGCCCACAACGACCCGGAAGTCCCCTTACATCGAGGTATGGGAACCGGCCATCTCAACGCCTTCCGAGCATACCAACAGTTTCGCCCCGGCCAGTGGCGTCCCAGTGACGCAATTCCCGCCATCGGTTGGGATTTCTATCAAGTGGAAACCAACAACTATCGCGATTACGTTATCGAGGAACCCTTACAAGCCGACAGTTACGTGGCTGCAACCCTCGCTTGGAGCCGTCAAGTCGATCTCGACGACACCAACGGAAACGGCTTGTACGATGAAGGAGAGGAGTTTATCGATCGCGGTCTCAACGACCTCGACCTTTACTTAATGCCTGCCGATTCCGACGACATTTCTGACAGCATCTGGTCTTCCACCAGTCCCGTCGATAGCGTCGAACACATCTTCCACGCCGTTCCCGAAACCGGCCGCTACAAACTCCGCGTCGTCTACAACCGCCAAGTTAACGACGCCGAGCAAGACTACGCCCTCGCCTGGTGGACTGTGAGCCGTGGACAGTAGGGTGCGTGACGCGGAAAAATCGGGTGTGAAAGCTATTACCGAGAAAGCGTCACGCACCGATAATGTATTTTCTCCATCTCCCCCTCATTCCATCATCCCGACTATGACTTCACGAGACCCCGAACTTCGTTCCTTATTGTTCTACGCGACGCCGGTTTTTGGCTTCTTTTTCGCCTGGTGGACCCTGTATCGGAAAAATGGTAGCCGCCATCAAAATGCAGTGAGCCGTTTGTCCGTGACACTGGCGTTAATTTGGTTGCTGGGGTATGTTTCTTTAGGAACTGCCGTCAGTACCACTGAAGTGGGAACTGTACCGCTGCTCGTTATCAGTAGTGTTTGGACGACGACCTATTTCTTGACCTGCTTCGGACTGATGGTGCGGCTGTATCTCGGACGTCCGGTGTGGTTGCCCGGAATTAGCGACTTGAGCGATCGCCTGCCGTAATCGACCGTAAACCTACGGTCGTATATCTACGAAAAGTCTGGGATCGGAAATTGCTGATTCTCGGCGCGATCGATAACGCTAATATATGGTAGCGAGCGAGTATCGTCGTTTTCGTAGACTTTTCGTGTGTGAGGAATTCCGTGTCAGCACAGAACCGTTCCCATCAATCTTTCGTTCAACAGTCCGATCGCACTGCCTCTTCCCAAAAATCCTCGAAGTCGGGGTTTGGCTGGCTGTGGTTGGGATTGGGACTTACGGGAGTTGCGATGCTCTCGGCGACGGCCGGAGCGTTGCTGGCCGTTTCCCTCTCGAGTACTCCCTTGATGCAGACGAAACTGCGCCCTGAAGATCGCGGCATCTTCAGCCAGGACGACCTGGCGATGACGAATATGAAGATGCCGGAGTTGACGCGGCCGGTGAATATTCTGGTGTTAGGAACGAAGGTTCTCAACTCGGATTTGGGAAGACCTCTCAAACGGTCTGGTCACGATCCCCTCGTCAACTCCCTCGACGGTCTTTCTGACAGTATGCTGTTGGTTCGCTTCGAGCCAGACAGCCACCAACTGACGCTGCTGTCGGTGCCTCGGGATACCTTGGCTTGGGTTGAAGGGTACGGCGATACGAAAATCAACGAAGCTAACGCCCTCGGTGGACCGGCGTTGAGTGCGCGATCGGTCAGTGATTTGCTCGGCGGCGTGGGGATCGATCGCTACGTTCGCGTCAACATTCAGGGAATTGAAAAACTCATTGACGCCCTCGGTGGGGTTAATGTTTACGTTCCCAAAGATATGAAGTATATCGACCAAACGCAACACCTCTATATCGACCTCAAGGAGGGCGAACAACATCTCAACGGAAACGAAGTGTTGCAATTTCTGCGGTTCCGTCACGACGGCTTGGGAGATATCGGACGCATCCAACGCCAGCAGATTTTGATGCGGGCGTTTATCGAACAGGCGGTCAATCCCATGACTCTGGTGCGTCTTCCCAACATTCTCTCGGCGATTCAAGAACACGTCGATACGAACCTCAGCATCGAGGAACTGGTGGCGTTACTGAATTTCGCCAGTAAAACGAGCCGCGAAAACGCTCAAATGCTCATGCTTCCCGGGGACTTTAACAGCCCCGCAACGCCCCAAGATCCGAGTTACTGGATTCCAGATTACAATCGTATCGATGCGCTGGTGGCCGAACATTTCGGTCGGGAACAAGCCCCGGCTCAGGCGTGGATGGCCGATCCGTACTATCTTCGCATCGCGATTCAAGACAGTACGAATCAACCCGAAGCGGTTAACGCCCTGATTAATAAGTTGATGGAGGCGGGATACCGCAACGTCTACGAAGACCGTCAGTGGACTGAACCGTTACGGGAAACGCGAATCGTCGCACAAAACGGCGATCGCGATAGTGCGGTGGATTTGCGCCGTTCTCTGGGCTTTGGAGAAGTGCGCGTCGAAAGTACCGGGGTTTTACAATCGGATATCACCATTCAACTGGGCCGCGATTGGCTCGATCGCCAGGACTCCTACGTTCAGTCGGATTTGTGGTAAATCGTCGAGTCTGGGGGAAGGCGATCGCGTCAGGTAAAACTTGCGATCGATCGCCCCTCGCGGCTTGCGAGAAAAGCGGTTATGATACGGACAGTATTGACAGCTACCCCCGAATTTCTGTCACCGACCAGTTCTCGGGATTCGATTTTTCCACGATCGACAAGATAGATCGACACAGCAAAACTCCACTGCACGAGCGAACGTTATGGATGGAATTTGTACTCTCGCCAACGATCGCGTTTACGATCAATTGGTCGCTCTCCTCAACAGTATTGAAGCCGTGCAGGGGCCGCAGATGCCCGTCTGCGTTTTTCCCTACGACGATAACGTCGATCGCGTGGCGGCGGAAATCGCCCGTCGCCCCAACGTCCAACTTTACGACGATACTGAGTCGATCCGACGCTGGGAAACCTTTGCTGAGGAGATTTGGAGAGCGCATCCGACGGCGTTTCAAAGCTGGAACTTGCAGCCGGGAGAACGGTTCAACCGCGTGGGAATGCATCGACGGTTTTGTGGGTTTGACGGGCCGTTCGATCGCTTTATTTACATGGACGGCGATACGCTGTTGATGAATTCGGTCGATTTTATTTTTGAAAAGCTCGATTCTTACGATTGCGTCGTCTACGATTTTCAATATAAAGACCCGTCTCACGTTTACGACGTGACCTCGGAAAAACTTTACGATGTCTTTCCGAAAGAACGCATCGAATCGGAGATTTTTTGCGCGGGTTTCTACGGAACGAAACGGGGATTGTTTGATGAAGAGGCTCGGAAAGAACTGTTAGAACACCTCAAATCTGACGAAGCGGAAATTCTCTACGTCAACGGACCGGATCAGTCGATCGTAAACTATATGATGATGCGATCGCACAAGTCCGTTTACAATTTTTCTCAGCATTTTTCAGATTCCGAAAAAACGGGATGTTGCGTCACATCGCCTCATTTTGAAAATCGAGATAACGTTCTCTACGATAAAGGTCAACGGTTAACGTACCTTCATTACATCGGGATTCCGCTTAAAGCGTTTTCGCGGGTTTGTGCGGGAGAAAATGTCGAATTTCCCTACCGCGATCTGTTTTTATACTATCGTTACCTTCACGAACCGGAAAAACGCCCCAAACTGACGGGAAAACCGAAACCTTACAATCCAAAACCCACCTTAACTCAACGCATTCTCAAAAAACTCAAACTCACGCACTAGTGCCAAAGTTTTAGGGGGCCAAACTGATGCTTGGAGACTTTTACGATAAACTTGAGTTCGGAATTCTGCGTTGCGACGGCTTTTTAGCCACGAATTCCAAAAACTCTGTGTCTGCCGGATCTTTGTAGCCAAAAATCTTTGAAACGGTTCCTGTCGTCAACCGATCCTATATTGTAACAATATTTTGCAAGACTGTCTGGTTATGATGCCTCGTGATACCATTTTCCAAAATACACGCCAAATCTGATGTCGTTTGAATTGACGCTAGAAAAAGCAAAATTATACGAATAATCGAATTGGCTGCTGTTGAGTTTCGTAAACTCAACCCAACCTACGAAAAGTAACTATAGATGGTCAATACTATGACTCGTGGGATTTACATCGTCGCCAACGATAAAGTTTACGAACAGACGATCGCCCTGTTAAAAAGTATCCGTCTCCGCGACGCCGAAACGCCGATCGTCATGATTCCCTTTGACGACAACCATCAAAAAGTGGCCGATGTCGTCACGAAAGAATACGGCGTGCAGCTTTACGAGGATTTAGACTTCGTCGAAACCCTCTGTCAACAACTCCACGAAATTTTTGGGAAAGACTTTTTTAGCAATCCCAACAAACAACGAAAACAGGCGTGCTGGTTCGGTCCTTTCGACGAATTTCTCTATATCGATGTCGATATTGTCGTCTTTGAAAAAATTATAGACAATTTAAAATATCTTGATGAATATGACTTTTTATGTTGTGACTACCAACACGCGAACGGCATTAAAGATGTTTTTACCTCGAAGGTTTTAGAGGCGGGTATTTTTACAGCAGACGACCTAAAAGATGTATTTAATAGCGGCTGGTGGGCGTCGAAAAAAAATCTGTTTTCCGTGCAAGATTTGTACGATACGTTTGCCGAATGCGCCCAACATCCCGATTACTTCGACTTCTCTCAAAAAACCACCGACCAACCTATTTTCAACTACCTAGTTCTCAAACGGATTGCCCGTCGGTTTAACGTGGTGCGTCGTCCTGGCGGCGCACCGGGCAGCTGGGCGGGAAGTCCCCACTTCCAGCAAAAAGGCGATCGCCTGTTCGATCCCAAAACCGGCCAGCCCTTGCAATATTTGCACTGGGCGGGCGTTCGCATCGAACCGGGCTGTCCTTACTGGGATATTTGGCAACACTACCGCTATCTCGGGGAACCGATTCCCGAACGACCGGCGATCGCGCCGCCCCCGAAAAGTTGGACGCGACAGGCGATCGACAGAGTGAAATCAGTCCTGAGAAAATTCAAGCCCTAACGTATCTAAACTGTTATCCAAATCCCGACCCAATCGCGACTAAGGAATTAGGTAACGATGCCGAAAGAAAAAGATTACTGCTTTGCGACCCTCGCACTGGGTCAGCGATATCGAACGATGACCGTCGGCTTGGCCGAAGAACTCGCCCAACACGCTCCCGGTTCGTCGTTGGTGGTGTATACCGACAAACCCAGCGACTTCGATACCGTCAGCAACATCAAAGCGTTCAAACACAGCCAGCAAGGGATTTTACACTGCTATAACGACAAACTGTTTCTCATCGAAACCGCCCTGTCGATCGCCCCGGTGGTGATTCACATCGACGCCGATACCCATCTCGTCGATCGCATTCCCGAGGATCTTCACTGGAAACCCGGTATCACCTCCGTTTACGAGAACCTCGTCGATCACGTCACGAAAAACCGCCCCCACAGTTTGCCCGATCTCAAAAAAGTGGCGGACAAACTGGAAATGACCCCCAACCAATGGGAAAATGCCGTCTGGATTGGCGAGGCGTTGTACGTTGTGGTTCCCGAAGGGGGCAAAGAACGGGAATTTCTACGGATGTGGCAAAAAATCGGCGACTACATGGAATTGCGCGGAATGTATGCCGGATCGGGGAATTTCATGGGCTTGGCAGCCGCGAAAGTGGGCTTGTCAGTTCATAACGAGGGCTATCGCGAACTCGCGGCGGCTCTGAAACATTGGGACGCTTCCTTAAGTCGCCCCAAACCGACGCTGTGGAAAAGTTTCAGCAAACGACTCGGCTATCACTATCGTTTGAATCGGGCGCGGTTGCGAGCGTTACAAGACTTTGATTTTTACTATCGATAAAACGACAGACCGACCCCGTGCGATCGAGATCTCAGCTTAAACCAATCTCGATCGCTGTGAAACCTATCGACGATCGCACCCGTCGTAGATCTCGATCGCCCAAATTTTCCCAATTTCGAGTCACAGTAGATGTATAGAGAGGTCGAGGCGTCATACAAGCGTCCCAACCGGCGCAGAATTCAAGGACAACCACCATGCGTTCAGAATACAGCTCTCGCGATCGCGAACTGACCCAAAGTTTCCACGAAGCCCTCTTGACGTACTTCTGTCAGGCTTTTGACGACTCGCTTCAAGACCTGCTGTACGATTGCAGTTTTGGATTTGCACCGAGTCCCACTGGAGAACAGACCTTCTTCATTATCGCCTCGACCCTCGACGACACCGAAGAACTCGTCGAAGTGGCCGAGCGTCTCGTCGGTAAAGTCATGGATTTGATGCCGGGAATCTCGAAACTCGCTCTGTGCTGTCAGCCCCCCGACCTCGACGAGGGAGGCGACAGAGACCGTCCTAACTTCCTCTACGGTCGCATTGTAGAGGTTCCCCGGTTCTGCTTCGAGTAACGGGATTCCCCAGTGAGTCTCTAAGAACCGTGGCGTTTCTGATGCCACTGCCAAGCGTGGGCGACGATATCCCGCAACTCCCCGTATTGCGGTTGCCAGCCGAGGATTTCTCTGGCTTTGGCACTGCTGCCCACTAACACGGGTGTATCTCCAGAACGACGTTCTCCCAATTTCACGGGAATCTCTCGTCCCGTTATCTCTCGTGCCACTTCAATGACTTCTTTAACCGAAAAACCGTTGCCGTTGCCGAGATTGAAGGTTTGAGAGTCTCCTCCTTTCAATAAGTATTCCAACCCCAAGACGTGAGCCTGGGCTAAATCGCAGACGTGGATGTAGTCGCGAACGCAGGTTCCGTCTGGGGTGTCGTAGTCTGTACCGAAAATGGCGATCGACTCCCGCAGTCCCAACGCCGCCTGCAACACCAGGGGAATCAGGTGCGTTTCGGGATCGTGATCTTCCCCGAGTCGTCCTTGGGGATCGGCTCCGGCGGCGTTGAAATACCGGAATCGGACAGATTTCAAGCCGTAAGCCCTATCGAAGTCCGACAGCATTTGTTCGACGAAAAGCTTGCTGTAGCCGTAGGGATTGATGGGATGTTGCGGGTGGTCTTCCGTCAGCGGCATAAATTGCGGAATGCCGTAGGTGGCGCAGGTGGAGGAAAATACGAATTTGTCCACTGACGCCGTTTTCATGGCTTCGAGAAGGGTCAGCGTTCCCACGACGTTGTTGTGGTAGTACTTGGCGGGATCGGTGACGGATTCGCCGACGAAGATATAGGCGGCGAAGTGCATGACGGCGGCGATGTCGTGGGTTTGGAAGAGTCGATCGAGCAAGGTTCGATCGGTGGTGTCACCCACGACGAACTCCACGTTCAAGACCTTTTCCAGTAAATCGCGATGGCCGTAAACCAGGTTATCGAGAACGATAACTTCATATCCGGCGTCTTTTAAGGCGAGAACGGCGTGAGAACCGATGTATCCCGCTCCTCCGGTTACTAAAATCGTCGGTTTGGCTGACGACACGGCTGATTTTCTCCTTACAGGGCTTTGCTTCTAGTGCTTAGGATAGGCGCAAATTTCCGGATCGTGTGAAAGTTCGACAGGATTCGCCGCCATTGACTCCCCGAAGCACTTTCCTGAGAGAACCGCTCCTTCAGCGAGGCCGCGCCCCGTGGTTCTCCGTATTTTCCACAGCACTCGTCCCCAAACCGGGATCGATCGCTTTTATGTACTCTTTCCTCCCCTCTAGCGATCGAGACAAATATAAAAACAGCGGTACAGCAGACCAAGAAATCTTTACAACTCTCCCTGTAATTTAAAATTTCCCTAAGTTTTTTCCTCGCAGACGAGCGCCTTCTTCCAAGCCTGTGCTATCTTCGACGGAAAAGCACGCACGAGCTGCCCGACGAACGGCAGAGATGTCACCGAGTCCTCCCGTCGTGTTTTCAGCGTTGTACGATCGCTCGAATTGGAGAACGACCTATCACATCCAGCTTTTGCTCCCGAAAGCCCCAACCCAGGGATATCCAGTGGACGTCACGCCCCCAAACGCGAACTCCCTGGTAATTTAAGCGCAAAACTGCTGTTTTTTATCATACGAGAGTTTAAATGTTAGGGTATCTAAAAAAATTCTTTTACGTTCTGCCTGCCCCCAAAAAGCGACTCTTTTTGATTGTCGCTTTGTTTATCTTCGTTTCTACATTAGAGGTGTTTGGAATTGGCTTGATTGGGCCGTTTTTGTCCTTGACAAACAATCCTGAAACGATTCATACAAATGCAATAACAAAGTTTATTTATAATACCTTAAACCTTCAATCGGAAATGGTTTTTGTCGCTCTTCTTGGCTTGCTAATTAGTGTTGTTTTTATTGTAAAGTCTTGGATTACATGGCACGTCAAACGCTACGTTTTTGTCTTTAGTTTTCACCAAAGAGGAGAACTTTGTAAAAAGCTGATCGACGCTTATCTCAACGCACCCTATACCTTTCACCTCTCTAAAAGTAGCTCCTACATCATCCAAAGCATTATCGACGATACGCGATCGTTTTCCAATTCGGTCTTAATGACCTTACTCAACTCCACAGCCAACCTGATTGTTATCGTTTCTCTGAGTATTTTACTCTGTGCCACGAACCTCTTAGCTGTTGTCGTTATCTTGACATTGTTTCTTCCCTTGATATTTATTCTGCATAATTACCGAGATCGGGTGAAAGAATGGGGAAAGCGACTCAGTAAATCTAACGAAGCGACGATCCGCACGATCAACCACGGTATTGGCGGCATCAAAGAAACCAAAGTCATCGGCTGTGCGAGCTACTTTGAAGACGCTCTATCTCAGCGGGTTCGAGAATACGAAGAGTCCGCCAGTTCCTTACTGTCGATCAAACTGATTCCCCGCATCGTCGTCGAAGCCATGCTCGTCATCGTCGTGGTGGGGTTTACCTCCATTTACCTGCTGTTGGGTAACGATATCGACAACTTAACGGGAGTGTTGGGAATTTTCGCCCTGGCCTCGATTCGCTTGATGCCAGCTATTACCAATCTCGTCAATAGTACGCAAACCCTGCGGAGTTCCAGCTATGCCCTGAATAAGGTGTACAACGATATCCGAGAACTGGAAACTAAACGCAACTCCGAAGAAATGCCGGCGGGGTATCTCGTCGCGACAGCCAACGACAACGGGAACGCCAGCCCCAGCCGTACCCTGAGCTTTCAAAAAGAAATTTGTCTCGACGAGCTGGTATATCGCTATCCGGCGGCAGAAGAAAACGCCCTCACCGGCGTTTCCTTAACGCTGGCTAAAGGGGAATCGATCGCCCTGATTGGCAAATCTGGGGCGGGAAAAACCACCCTCGTGGATACGATTCTCGGCTTGCTTCTGCCTCAATCTGGCGATATTCGCGTCGATGGTATTTCTATCTATCGCGACTTGCGAGCGTGGCAGAACCTCATTGGCTACATTCCCCAGTCGATTTTCCTAACCGAAGACACTATCGAACGCAACATCGCCTTTGGGGTAAACGACGAGGAGATCGACGCCGAACGGCTCGATAAAGCGATTCACGCCGCCCAACTCGGCGAACTGATGCAGGATTTACCCCAAGGGATTAAAACCCAGGTGGGAGAACGGGGGGTTCGTCTTTCTGGGGGACAGCGACAGCGTATCGGTATCGCTCGGGCGTTGTATCACGAACGGGATATCTTGGTTCTCGATGAAGCGACTTCTGCTTTGGATAACGAAACCGAACATCTCGTCAATCAGTCGATTCAAGCCCTCAGCGGCGAGAAAACCCTCATTATTATCGCCCACCGTCTCACCACCGTCGAACATTGCGATCGAATTTATCTGATGGAAAAAGGTCGCGTCGTCAAATCCGGTAGTTACGCCGAAGTCGTCCTCGAACCCGAAGCCCTGCAATAGCAGTTCGAGGGCGATCGAGTTTTTTATCGAGTTTTTCCCTTATTTTTAAAGAGGTTTAGCGATGTCTCAAGTCCTTTCGCCGCGATTCGCCTTCAATCCCACTCATCCCTTTAAGCCGTCTGTATCGGCGACGCAACGGGAACTCATCGACTTAGTGCGATCGAAACTCGAATCCGGCGAGTATCAGTTACATCCGACGAGTTGTCCCTGCGGTGCCGAGAAAAACGATGTTCTCCTGTCTGAGATCGATCGTTACGGCTTACCGTTTAAGTCCGTTCTCTGTCTCAGTTGCGGCACCGTTCGCATCGATCCCTATCTCGACGAAGCCAGCCTCGGTGACTTCTACACCCATACCTACCGTCGAATGTACGGAATGGATCTCGAAGAAGGGACTTACGATAGCTATTTTGCCAGCCAGCGCAGCTATGCCGAGAAAATTCTCGCGACGGTGGGCGACGAACTCCCCGAGGGCGGCTGGGTGTGCGAAGTGGGCTGTGGCGGCGGCGGTGCGTTGAAAACGATTCAAGAACGGGGTTACAACGTTGCTGGCTGCGACTACGATACGACGGTGATGGAACTCGGGAAACAAAACGGTGTTGAAAGTCTGTTTTACGGCTCGATCGACGCCATTGGCGAAGCGATGCCCGAGGTGAAATTCGATCTGATTTATTTGCATCACGTTTTCGAGCATCTCACCGATACCGTGGCCTTTTTAAACCAATGTCGGAACTTTTTGAAGCCGAACGGACAAATCCTCGTTATCGTCCCCGATATTTATCATATTGATGAAATCGGACATCCGGCGGCGGTGGGTAATTTGTTGATGTACTTGCACGTGGCCCACAAATACAATTTCTCGATCGAAGGCGTCCGACGGTTAGCCCGTCGCGCCGGTTACAGTGCTGAAAAAGTCGTTCCCGACACCCGCCTCGAAACCCCTTGGTCGAAATCTCCCGAACTGTGGGTTAAACTTCGTTTGGCTGAAACGATGACAGAAAACCCAGGTTTTGAACCTGTCGGAAATCGCTATTTGAAATATCTCAAACGAACCGAGAGTCTTTATGAAATGGGATTGTGTAAAGGTCAGATCGCGAACAAGTTAGAAACCTTGACTTCTCCCGATCGCCTGTGGCGTAAAGTCAAAAGGGTGTTCGCTCGCTAAGGTCTCGCTAAGGCATTTTTAAAGCTGACCGGGCTGGACGCCGTACCGAATACACTCTGAGAAACCCGGCATTTCCAAGATGCCGGGTTTTTGGTAAAAACCCGTTTGGTCGAACTCGAAACTCAACTGATTTGTGGCGAATCTTTCTCCGATCTTTGTATTGAAGGTATTTTTTAAATGTTGCTTTCCGATCGAATTCAAACTTCCAAACCCCATTCAAGCCGAATTGCTTGGTTAGATATTGCCAAGGCTTACGGTATCTTTCTTGTGTTTTACGGACATTTGTTAGAAAGTTTTGTCGATCTCGACTATGTTTTGCTGTTGTCCGCATTGAAGTTTAAGCATTCCTTTCATATCCCACTATTCTTTATTTTGTCGGGATACGTCTATAAAGACAAAAAACAGTCTTTGGGTTACTTCCTGAAATATCAGGCACTCTCGCGTTTGCTTCCTGTATTGGTGTTTAACACGATAGGATTGGGGATTGCTTTGGTATTTCCGGCGGGACAACAGGAAGCTTGGAATTTGGAAGCCTATGTTTTTCATTGGTTAAAACTGTTGCGGGGGTTCCCGGTTTTTAGTGCAGTAACTTGGTTTTTAGTCTGCTTGTTCGTCGTCGAAATTATACATTTTGGCTTGAAGCGATATCTGAGATCTGCTCGAGCAATTTTTGGCGCGGCGATTGCGTTTTCAGTCGTCGGCGCTCTCGTCAACAGCCAGTTCGATCTCGTGGTGTCTTTGACGGGGATCGATCGCAATGTCTGGTATGTTTACGAAGCGATCGCCGCTTATTCGTTCTATTTGTTCGGACTCGGCTGCGCTCGTTTGCGAGTGTTTGCCAGCGATGGCGGAGCGCATCCCCATCGCGGTCGTTCCCTAGCTGTCGCTGTGGGTGGCGTCGCCTTAACGGTGCTGACGTTCGGCCTCAATAGCGGACCGTTTCGCGGATCGATCGAGATTGTTTCGATGGCGGTGGCCAGTTACGGAAACTGGTTTTGGTTCCTGTTGACGGCCTTAGCCGGAGCGTTGGCGACGATGGCGATCGCGCAACTGACGCCGCCGTGGCCGCCTCTGTTGGATATCGGTCGCAGTACCCTGATTTTGTTGGGTTTGAACGGCATTCTCGATAACACCTTTAATATTGAGATCGTTCGCGCGATCGCCCCCTACTTCAACCTCCAAAACAGCGCAACCGCCCACATTCTGGCGTTCGGTTTAACGTTGCTGTCCCTGCTGGTGGCTTGGCCGGTGGCCAAACTGTTAAATACCGTCGTGCCGCAACTGATGGGGCGACCGAAAGCTCGAGGTCCGTGGCTGAAACCGTTGGTACGATAGGCTTGCACCCCGCTCGTTCCCGCCTCGTCCTTCATCAAAACTTCAAAAACGAACCCACTCAACTGTTTGCACTAGCAGGTCTCAAGACGGTCTCGAGAACTTCGTCCGCAGCGATCGATCGCCCGTAAAATCTCCCTTTTCGCCCACCGCTCTCAAAACTCAAAACCCGTATAAATACGGTTGACGCCGCGCGATCGATTTTATGATTTTGATGAAGATACGGAGAAAACCTTGGCAATCGTAGAATCGATCGCTTACGCTCGAAAATAAGCAGCAGTTTGGCAACGCTATCTCAAGCACGAGTCTAGAATGCGAGCCTAGGTGCGAGCCTCTGCCTGTCGATCGCAATTCAAGGGGCAACCGATGCAGTCTCCCATCTCGTTTCTCCCAAAAAGTCATTGTTCCAAAGTCACCGAACTCCTCCAACTCGAAGCTGAAGCCATCGCCAAAGTGGCCGAACAACTTCAAGCCGAGGAAGTCGATAAAGCCGTCGCCCTCATGGCCAACTGTCGCGGCAAAGTCGTGTTGTCAGGGGTCGGAAAATCCGGCATCGTCGCGCGAAAAATTGCTGCCACCCTGACGAGTATCGGCGTCGTGGCCGTGTTCCTCCACCCCTCAGAAGCCCTACACGGCGACTTGGGTATCGTCTCGGGAGACGACATCACCATCGCCCTCAGTAACAGCGGCGAAACGGACGAGGTGCTGGCCATGTTGCCCTGCCTCAAACAGCGAAACGTCCCCATTATCGCCCTCGTCGGCAACGTGCGATCGACCCTCGCCCGCAACGCCGACGTCGTCCTCAACGCCACCATCGAAAAAGAAGCCGGCCACCTGCACCTGGCACCGACGACCAGCACCACGGTGGCGATCGCCATCGGAGATGCCCTGGCGATGACGGTCATGGAACTCAAAGGACTGACTCCAGAAGATTTCGCCCTCAACCACCCCGCCGGACGGTTGGGCAAACGGCTGACTGTTCGCGTGTCCGACTTGATGCACGGCGGAGACGACAATCCCACCATCGAACCCGACGCCAGTTGGCTCGAAGCCGTCAGTCAAATCAGTAAAGGCGGACTCGGAGCGGTCAACGTCATCGACAACGATCGCCTCATCGGTATTATCACTGACGGCGACTTACGGCGGGCTATGCAAAAAATCGATCCCAGCGAACTGGCCCAACTACAAGCCGGTCACATCATGACGCGCAACCCCATCGCCGTGACGGCGGAAATGCTGGCTTACGACGCCCTGAAAATTATGGAAGATCGCCCCTCCCAGATTGCCGTGTTGCCCGTTATCGACAAAGACCGACGCTGTATCGGCTTGTTGCGCTTGCACGACATCGCACGGAGCGGCCTGCTGTGAAAATTCTCGCCGTAATTCCCGCCCGCTACCAATCCCAACGCTTTCCGGGTAAACCCCTGGTGCGACTGGGGGAGCGTCCGATGGTGCAGTGGGTGTACGAAGCTGCCTGTCAATGTTCTCTGTTCGATCGCGTGGTCGTCGCCACCGACAACGACAAAATCGCCGACTGCGTGCGCGAGTTCGGGGGTAACGTGGAAATGACGCGGGACGACCATCCCAGCGGCACCGATCGCGTGGCAGAAGTGGCCGAACGCTATCGGGATATGGAAGTGGTGGCGAACGTCCAAGGCGACCAACCCTTCGTGACGCCAGAATCCCTCGTGCATCTCCTCGAACCCTACGTCCGAGGGGAAATGCCAGAAATGACCACCCTCGGTTGTCCCTTGGAGTCGGATGGGGACTACCAGGACGCGAATACCGTGAAAGTGGTGTGCGATGTGGGAGGACACGCCTTGTATTTCTCCCGCGCCCCCATTCCTTACTACCGCAATCGAGGCGTTGCCCCGGTCTACCATCATTTGGGGTTGTATGCCTTTCGACAAGATTTCCTGGCTGAATATGCCAAACTGACCCCAACTCCCCTCGAACAGTGTGAAGGCCTAGAACAGTTGCGGGTTCTCGAACACGGCTATGCGATTCGCGTGTGTCAGACGGAAAAAGCCGCGATCGAAATCAATACGCCGGAAGATTTGGAAAAAGCTACCTCGTACATCGCCAAAGGTCTGAAATCGTGATTCGCACTCAAATTACTGACACCCTCAATATTGGAGACGGACAACCGCTGACCCTCATCGGCGGTCCTTGCGTCATCGAATCGGAGGACTTCACCTTAAAGATGGCAGAATCGATCGCGAAAGTGGTCGATCGACTCGGCATCAACTACATTTTTAAATCCTCTTTCGATAAAGCCAACCGAACCTCGATCGATTCCTTTCGCGGACAGGCGATCGATAAAGGGTTGAAAATTCTGCAACGGGTCAAAGACGAATTCGGACTTCCCGTTTTAACAGACATTCACGAAAGCTCCCAAGCCGCCCCCGTCGCTGAAGTGGTAGACGTTTTGCAAATTCCCGCCTTCCTCTGTCGTCAAACAGACCTTCTCGTGGCGGCGGCGAAAACCGGACGGGCGATTAACGTCAAAAAAGGACAGTTCCTCGCCCCCTGGGATATGAAAAACGTGGTCAAAAAACTGGAAGCGGCCGGCGCGAAAAACCTGCTGCTGACTGAACGGGGAACGAGTTTCGGTTACAACGCCCTCGTCGTGGATTTTCGTGGGTTGCCCCAAATGCGACAACTGGGCTATCCCGTCGTGTTCGACGCCACCCACAGCGTCCAAATGCCGGGAGGTCAGGGGAATAAATCCGGCGGACAGCGGGAATATGCCCCGGTTTTAGCGCGGGCGGCGGCGGCGGTGGGTATCGACGCCCTGTTTATGGAAATTCACGAAGACCCCGCAAGCGCCCTCAGCGACGGACCGAATATGATTCCCCTGGCGCAACTCGAAGAGGTATTGCGTCCGATTTTGCGAGTGCGGGAGGCGGTCAACGAAACCGCGATTCCGGTACTGGTATAGCAATTTACGGTTGAGGAGTGACGGTTGAGGAGATGGGAGTGGCTCTTGCGGAAGATTTGCGCGATCGATTCGCCCGCGTCGAACTGTTCGCTTTAGATGTAGACGGCGTTTTGACGGATGGCGGTTTGTACTACAGCGATAGCGGCGAACAGATGAAAAAGTTCAATGTCAAAGACGGACAGGGCATCAAACTCGCCCAAAACGCCGGAATCGACATCGCCATTATTAGCGCCAGCGGTGCCTCCGCCACCCGCCACCGGGCGAAAACCTTGGGAATTGCCCATGTTTATGTGGGGATTGAGGACAAACTCGCGACGTTGAAAGGGTTGTGCGAAACCTTGCAGCTCGATCGCACGCAAGTCGCCTACATGGGAGATGACGCCAACGATATCCCCGTTCTCGAGTGGGTGGGCTGTCCCCTGACGGTGGCCGATGCCATGTCTGCGAATCTCGAAGCAGCCGCTTACGTGACGCAGAAAGGAGGCGGCGAGGGGGCGGTGCGGGAAATTTGCGATCTGCTCGTCGCCTGTCGCTCCTAAGAACGAGGGCGAGGTCTCTTCAACGTATCCGTCAATTCTGAAGATGTAACGGGGAACCACAGCAGCGATGGTTAAACTCACAACTGGGTTGAGAAAGGCAATTCAGCCGATCGAAGCCTCGATTCTGTCTGAGTATTACTTTCCGGCTCAGGATTATTTGACGTTTGAGGACAAACTGAAACTGCTGGGGAAATACTTTCTGACTCAGTTACCGGGGCAATCGATTTCGACACAGCCGGAAATTACGTTTTTTCTGTATTCTAAAGCCTGCGAGCGGCTGTTAATTCCGTTGCTGGTCAATTTGTGGCAACGGCCAGAGGTTCAAAATCAGAAAATTCAGGTTAATTTAATTGTATTGAGCGGCGTTCACCAACTTCAGTTAACGCCCTCGAATTTAGAAAAACTCGAAGCACTCAACTGTCCGATTCAAACGGATTATAGTAAACTCATCGAAGCCTGCCAACAGCCGGAAAACAAGCTGGTGGTGGTCTGTTTGGACCACCGAATGCTGTACGACTTCCATCAATGCGGTGTGGATACCGTCGATCGCCTGAAAAAGTTTGGTGTCAAAACCCTGTCGATTCAACATGGGGGAACGCGGCGGGATTCTGTGGCGGGGTTGGCGACGACGGCTTCCGATAAGTTTATGGTGTGGGGAAAACGAGTCGAACGGGAGTTGGTTGAAGAGTACGGCGTCGATGAAAACCGGATTCGTTTGGTGGGAAATCCGCTTCACGATCGCCTCGCTGACATCGATCCCCAACAGGTTCGCGAGCGGTTAGTGGCTCGATATCCCCAGATGGCGGAGAAAGTGGAGTCTCGTAAAATTGTTTCCGTGGCCACTTGTTTGCACACTGAATATAAAGGGTATGAAAACGAGCAGGAATTGTATCGAAAATATATTCGACTGCTTTATAAAGGGTTAGATTTCGATCGGGTTCTGCTGTTGGTGAAGATGCACCCCAACGACAGTAAAACCCCCAATCTTTATCGAGACGCCGCAGAAGAACTGTCTCTTTCGTCGGATATTCTCGTTATCGAGCCGGAAATTACGGAATTGGACGTTTACGGGATTCTGTCGATTTCCGATTTGCTGTTGACGCGGTGTTCGACGGTGGCGGAAGAAGCGTTGATGATGGGTAAGAAAGTTGTGGCCTTCGATTTGTTTGAAGACGGACCCTC
The DNA here is from genome assembly GCF_049974805.1 of Baaleninema sp. Taxonomy (NCBI): domain Bacteria; kingdom Bacillati; phylum Cyanobacteriota; class Cyanophyceae; order Oscillatoriales; family Oscillatoriaceae; genus Baaleninema; species Baaleninema sp. Next base: position 14,261 of record NZ_JBNGCO010000007.1, on the reverse strand, counting down.
GAAGGGGTACAAACATCTTGAAGAATACGGGAGTTATCGCACCGCTTACGCTTCGCCGGAAGACTCGTTAAAAGAGGCGGTTTCGGCGGCGTTGTTCGATAGGGACGCCGTGGACTCCCGCGACAAGGTGACGGAGGATATTACCTACAAGCTCGATGGCGGTTCCACCGATCGCGCCGTTGATACGATCTTGCAGGAACTCCCCCGTTGAGGGCGATGGCAAGTTTTCACACTTTTTTTAAACTTTTGATGAAGCGTCTGGTGGAACCGCCTCGCTTCTCCGTACAAATACGGTAATTTAAGGGCGATCGTATTTATTGATTTTGTGAAGTTACGCAGGTTTTGTTGGCAAGCGGCGAGTCGATCGCATACCCTACAAACAATGCAGGCGATCGACCGCATCGAGCATCCCCGATCCGGCTTGCGTGTTTTTATCGAAAAGGATGGATCTCAAAAATGGATCTAAAACCCCGCCTTTCAAGAGCAACTTGAAAGCAACTGCGAAAAACTCGTGCGTAGAAGGATTCTCTTCACACCGTTAACGATCGATCTGTTGAATCTATGAAAAGCATCGCCTTTATCGACACCAACCACGGTCGAGGTCATCACCTCACCTATATGCGCGGGTTCTGTAAAACCATGTTAGAGGCCGGATATCGCGTCTTTTGCTTTTACCCCGATCCCGATGCGGTGCAGAACTGGCTCGAAGAACGCGGTACGGTTTCCCTCGAATACTTCCATCCGGTGAAGATGCCCAAACTCAAACGGAAAGAAATTCCGTTTTTCGGGATGTTTCCCGAAAACCTTCCCGGACTCGGTCGTTTGCCCCAACCCATCGCCGTTTTAGCCCGGTGGAACTATGCCGCGACCCAAGTCCGGAAGGCCGTCGAAACCGTCGGTGTCGAGCCAGATTTGGTGTTTTTTAACTGGTTAGATAATTACTTTAGTTACTATCTCAACGGCACGATCGTCGATCGCTTGTTTCCCTATCCTTGGTCGGGGTTGTACTTTCGACCCGGTTCCTTGCGGTTCGGCGATCGCAAACTGCCCCTGTCCAACGTTTCTCTCGACCATTGGTCGATCGCCAAAGCCTCCCACTGTCGGGCGTTGACTCTCCTCGACGAAGACATCGCCCAAACACTTCAAGGACAACTCCCTTGTCCCGTTTTTCCCTTCCCCGACTTCACCGACGAAACCCCAGCCAAACCCAACTGCGACATCGTTCGACAAATTCGCGACAAAGCCCAAGGTCGAAAAATTATCGGACTCGTCGGTTCCTTAAGCAAGCGCAAGGGATTGTTAACCCTGATGGAAGTCGCCCAACGCTCGGCGGAGAAAGACTGGTTTTTCGTCTTTGCCGGGCCGCTCTCCCAGGCCATGTTCAACCAGGATTTCGATCGAGAATTAAACGACGACTATTTAAAATTTCAAAGCTTTTCCGAAAGTCAAAGTAAAAATTGCTTTTTTTATTTAAAATCGATTCCAGATGACGGCACTTTTAATGGTGTTATAAATGCTTGCGACCTACTTTTTGCCGCATACGAAAACTTTCAATATAGCAGTAATACTTTAACCAAAGCCGCCCTGTTCCAAAAACCGCTCGTCGTCAGCCAAGGATACTGCATGGACCGACGAGTGCAACGGTTCGGTATGGGATTGAGTATTCCCGAAGGAGATGTCGAAGCCTGTATCGACGCTTTCGATCGCTTGCTCGAGACACCGAACGAAACCTCTCTATCCTTCGACTTCGAGGGCTATCTCCAACAACATTCGATCGCCTCCCTCGAACGCATTCTCAAAACCATCGTCGGCGACTCGGCGTCCTCTTCCCCCGCCTCCCCTGCCCTCTCTAGCTTTCATTCCTAACTGACTATGCGGCCGCTCGTTCTCAGTACATCAGACATCGGAGGAGGTGCCGCCCGGGCAGCCTACCGACTCCACCAGGGCTTACGCAGCATCGGCGTCCCGTCCCAAATGCTAGTACGGGAAAAATCCAGCGGCGATCGTAGCGTCATCGCCGAAAAAAGCCTGCTGACCAAACTGGGGCCGCCCTCAATAGGACTTCCGCTGCGACAGTATCCCCAGCGAGAACAGAAACTCTTTTCAACTCAGTGGTTCCCCGACAACATCGGGCGACAGGTTCAAAAACTCGATCCCGATGTCGTTAACTTGCATTGGGTTTGTAACGGCTTCGTGAGAATTGAAACTCTGACCCAACTGAACCAACCCCTGGTGTGGACGTTACAGGATATGTGGCCGTTGACTGGAGGGTGTCACTACAGCGGAAGTTGCGATCGCTACCAAGATAACTGCGGTAACTGTCCCCAACTCAAGAGCGATCGAGACAACGACCTGTCTCGCCGGGTGTGGAAACGCAAACAGAAAGCCTGGCGCGACGCGAACCTTACCGTCGTTACCCCAAGTACCTGGATGAGCGACTGCGTGAAAGCCAGTTCCCTCTTTCGCAACCGCCGCGTTGAAACCATTCCCTTTTGTCTCGATACCCAAGTCTACCGGCCGATCGATCGAACAGTGGCCAGAAACATATTACAACTCCCTCAAAACAAGCAACTCGTGTTGTTTGGGGCGCTTTCTGCTACCGCCGATCGACGGAAAGGGTTTCACCTGTTGATGCCCGCCTTGCAACAGTTAAGCCAACAAGGATGGCGAGAACGAGTCGAATTGGTGGTCTTCGGTGCCGAGAAACCCAACAACCCCGTAGATTTAGGCTTCAACGCCCATTATCTGGGCAGTTTCAGCGACGATTTATCCCTATCGATCGTGTATTCCGCCGCCGACGTGATGGTGGTACCCTCCATCTACGAATCCTTCGGCCAAACCGCCTCGGAAGCCCTAGCCTGCGGCACCCCCGTCGTCGCCTTCAACGCCACCGGTCCCAAAGATATCGTCGATTCCCACCATAACGGCTATCTCGTCAAACCTTACGATATCGACGACCTCGCCCGAGGTATTGCTTGGGTACTCGAAGACGACGACCGCCACGAAAAACTCTGTTATCAAGCCCGTCAAAAGGCAGAAGTCGCCTTTCCGCTCGATCGACAAGCCCGCCTCTATCAGTCTCTTTTCAATCAGTTAATCGCAGAGAAGAAGAGGGGATGATGAGATGAGAAGGTGAAATTCATATAACCCGATCGAATCGAGGTTTTTCCTCTCTACTTCACCGCTGGCTTAAAAACGCGATCGACTATCAACTATCAATTATCAACTATTAACTATCCCAGTCATGCTGTTTAACTCCTACACTTTTATATTCGCCTTTCTGCCCGTCGCCCTCATCGGCTTTTTCGCCATCAACCGTTGGGGATACGCTCGGCTTGCCATTGGATGGCTGGTGGCGGCGTCCCTATTCTTTTACGGATGGTGGAATCCGCCCTACTTACTGCTGCTGCTGTTTTCGATCGTCTTTAACTACGCCGTCGGCCGGTTCTTGAGTCGCGATCGCCTTAACGACGGCCCTCGCAAATGGGGACTCATCGGCGGTATTGCAGTTAACCTCGCGCTCATCGGCTATTTCAAATACGCCAACTTTTTCGCATCGATCGCCAACGACTTGTTGGGAACGACCCTCGATTTCGGCGCGATCGTCCTGCCCCTGGCGATTTCCTTCTTTACCTTCCAACAAATCGCCTATCTCGTCGATGCCTATCGCGGCGAAACCCAAGAATACAGCTTTCTCAAATACAGCCTGTTCGTCAGCTTCTTTCCCCAATTAATCGCCGGACCGATCGTCCATCACGGCGATGTTATCCCACAATTCTCCCAAGGAAAAATCCTGAAATTCAACAGTGACGACATGGCGATCGGACTGACAATATTTTCCATCGGCTTGTTTAAAAAAGTCGTATTCGCCGATACCATCGCCACCTTTGCCAATCCCGTTTTCGACGCAGCCGCCAACGGAGCGCAAATCGGTTTCGCTCAAGGTTGGGTGGGCGCCTTAGCCTATACCTTACAACTGTATTTCGACTTTTCTGGATATTCCGACATGGCCATCGGGGCGGCGCGGTTGTTTGGCATTCGCCTGCCCCTCAACTTTAATTCTCCGTACAAATCTGTTAGTATTGCCGACTTTTGGCGACGCTGGCACATGACGCTCTCTCGATTTTTGCGGGATTACCTTTACATTCCCCTTGGCGGAAATCGCAAAGGCGAAAGGCGGCGTTACATCAACTTAATGGTGACGATGCTGTTAGGAGGATTGTGGCACGGCGCCGGTTGGACCTTTGTGTTGTGGGGGGGATTGCACGGATTTTACCTCGTCGTACATCGCTGGTGGGAGAAAAACACGCCCCCCGTTGAGGCTGGGTGGTATCGAGTTAGCGCCCAGTTGGTGACGTTTTTAGCCATCGTCGTCGGTTGGGTGGTGTTCCGCGCCATCGATTTAGCCTCGGCGACGGCGATCTTGCGGGGCATGGTGGGACTCAACGGTTTCAGTGGGATGTCTTCTCAAGATGCTGTGGTCTGGATTGCGGCACTGTTGGGCATCGCTTTCTTTGCCCCCAATACCCAAGAATGGATTTCTGACAGCCTTCCGGAACTCGAAGACGCTGCCGAAACCGCTTTAGCTAAAACTCGCCGTTGGCAGTGGACGCCCGATCCTCATTGGGCGTTGTTTGGCGCGACGGCGTTAGTGGTGGCGGCGTCGTTTATTTCCCAAGAAAACGAGTTTATTTATTTCCAATTTTGAGAAAAATCGCATTACTGATTTGAGTTTTTAGTCCCATTTTTTTACGTTTATCGCGTTTTTTAAATTATGAAATCCTCAAGAGCCTACGTTCGCAAATATTTAGGATTTGCCGCCACGGGATTTTTTGGACTGGCTTGTTTTAACCTAGTCGTCGATCCGCAACATTTGTTTCGTGTCGTCAAAATCGACCAGTTCAACCGCGAGAAATACCAAGTGGCAGAACCGGTTCTGCGTACTGTCAAATCCCTGGATCTCGAAGGGGGAAAGTACGATGCACTGATTTTAGGAACCTCGCGCACTCACAACGGCATCGATCCGTTACATCCGGTGTTTGACGGTGCGTCGGCGTATAACGCGGCGTTAGAAGGATCGCATATTTACGAAATTCGCGATGTTTTGAAATTTGCCCTCGAACACCAAGACTTAGAAACGGTCATTTTGGGGTTGGATATGGGCAGTTTCAGCGTCAATTGGACGCCGGGGGAAGATTTTAGTAAATCTCGATTTGTCGATCGCAACGTTTATTTGAGCTATCTCGATCGACTGATTTCCCGCCACACTACCATCGATTCCTTAAAAACCATCGCCAAAAATGCGATCGACTACGAACAGGATATCATCGAAACCGATCGCGGCTTTAAAAAACGCCAAGCGAAATCGATCGACTCCCGCCAACTGTTTCGCGAAGAACTCAACTATTCTCTCGCTCGCGTAGAAGAAACCGATCTCAGCGTTCCGGCGTTTTCCGAAGATACCCTGGAAGTGTTGCGAGAAATTATCGCCGACTGTCGAGAACATAATATCGAACTCAAACTGTTTATTTCCCCCGTTCACGCGCGACAACTGGAAAAAATGCGGGAATTGGGACGGTATAAAGACTTCGAGAATTGGAAACGAGAACTCGTCACCATTGTTGAAGAAGACGCTCGCCGCAATTTCCAAAAACCGCGAGTTTCCCTGTGGGATTTCAGCGGCTACAACAGCATCACCACCGAAGCCGTTCCCCCCGAAAAGAGTTCCGAACAGATGCGCTGGTATCTCGAAGCGTCGCACTACAAAAAAGAACTCGGCGATGTGATTCTCGCAGTTATGGCGCAAGATTCAGCGCGTTTTGAAGACCTTCCCTCAGATTTTGGCGTTTTGCTGACTGAGAATACCTTGGAGACTCATTTAGCCTCGATACGGACGGCGGGCGATCGCTACCGACAAGACTATCCCCACGAAGTCGCCGAAGTCGCACAAGCCGTTCGCAGCGCCCTCGGGTATACCGTGAGCCGCCAACAGTGAGAAAGGTAGGCTGTATTCCGGCGTTTATGGCTGTTTGAGTTAGAAAAAAAGTGAAACCGGCCGGAACGCACCGCTTTGTCAACTCGGGGATGGAAATCAAGAAACCCGGCTTTTCCGTTGGAGGGAAGTAAGACGGTCGAATTCGTTCGACGCTTCCCGAGGCGATTCCCTTTGAAAGCTCGAAGCCACTCATCTCATCTATCGCCTCGCGATGATGAGTGGTCGTTCACAGGAAATCCCCAACCTCGACGCCCCTCAACTTTCAATCGTCGCTTAGCCTCCGAGTACTTTCGTACCGCGATTTTTAAAGATTCCGTAAAGCGAACGCAAATTCACGCAGGATTTGCGTTCGCTGTTTTTATAGATTCAGTAAAGACACGGAGAAGTTTTCTAAAAACCCCGATTCCGGACTCCATAATAAGAAGTAACTCAAAAAAAACTACGTTTAATTCACTTAAACAACAACTTTATTGAAGCCTGGAGCGACCAGCAGGGTGTTGGCAGCGTTTGTTAAGTGGGGGTCTCGCCTCCCATGCGAGGCCGAGCTGTGTTCGGGGGCAGTGGGTCTTTCAAGCGTCCCCGCCGACTCGCGGCTTTCCTAGAAAGAGAACCGCACCGCTTCCGCAAACAGCCCCAAGACGACAACTGAGTTTATCGCGACCTAAGAACCATGAGTAACGGTATCGGACTGACCGGATATTACTACGACCACGACAGTAAATTTCCCGACTTTGCCAACCTCGTCCTGACCCGAATCGACCCCACCGTCGATTTCAACTGGGATGGCGGAATGCCCGATCCCAGCGTCGACGACGATACCTTCGCCGTGCGCTGGCAGGGGCAAATCGAAGCCGAACACTCCGAAACCTATACCTTCTACACCACCACCAGCGACGGCGTGCGCCTGTGGGTGGACGGACAACTCCTCATCGACGATTGGGAAATCCAAGCCCCTACCACCAACAGCGCCACCATTACCCTAGAAGCAGGACAGAAATACGATATTCGCCTCGATTACTACGAATACTTAGGACGAGCCATTTCACAACTAGAGTGGTCCAGTGCCTCTCAAACCCGAGAAATCGTCCCCAGCAGCCAGCTTTATCCCGACTCCGCCGGTAGCCGCGACGCCGGAACCCTGGAACTGACCGCCTCAGAATACAGCTACGACGAAGACGGAACCCCCATCGCCGCCGTCACCGTCAGCCGTAGCGGGGGAAACACGGGATCGATCGAAGTCACCCTCGATCTCAGCGACGTCACTGCGTCGAGTCCCGACGACTACGATAGCACCCCCATTACCGTCAGCTTTGCCGACGGCGACGATACCGATAAAGTCATCACCCTTCCCATCGTGGACGACGACCTCATCGAAGTGGACGAAACCTTCGACGTCGCCCTCGTCAACCCCACCAACGGCGCGACCCTGGGCGCCCAAACCCGCGCCACCGTCACCATCGCTGACAACGATTCCTCCTCGACGCCGTCCTCTCCTTCGGGGAGCGGAACCGGCTTAACCGGATACTACTACGACCACAACAGCAAATTTCCCGACTTTGCCAACTTGGTGCTGACCCGCACCGACCCCACCATCAACTTTAACTGGGATGGCGGCGCCCCCGCCCCTGCCGTAGACGACGATACCTTCGCCGTGCGCTGGCAGGGGCAAATCGAAGCCGAACATTCCGAAACCTATACCTTCTACACCACCACCAGCGACGGCGTGCGCCTGTGGGTGGACGGACAACTCCTCATCGACGATTGGGAAATCCAAGCCCCTACCACCAACAGCGCCACCATTACCCTGGAGGCGGGTCAACAGTACAACATTCGCCTCGATTACTACGAATACTTAGGACGGGCAATTTCACAACTGGAGTGGTCCAGTGCCTCTCAACCGAGAGAAGTGGTCCCGACGAGCCAGCTGTATCCCGACCCCAACTTACCGCGCGGGAGTCTTGCCTTTACTGCGCCGGAATTCAGCATTCGAGAAGACGGAACCCCCGTCCTCGATGTCACTGTAAGCCGCAGTGGAGGCAGTACCGGAGTCGTCAGCGCTACTGTGGAACTCAGCGACGTCACCGCTGTGAGTCCCGACGATTACGATAGCAACCCCATTACTGTCAGTTTTGACGACGGCGACGATGCCGATAAGGTCGTCTCCATTCCTATCGCCGACGATGACCTCGTTGAAGGAGAAGAAACCTTTGATTTGACTTTGACTTCTCCCACGGGGGGAGCGACTCTCGGCGTTCAAAATACTGCCAGCGTCAATATTATCGACAACGACGCCAATATCGGCACGGGAACCGGTCTGACGGGGTACTACTACGACCATGACGGTCAGTTTCCCGATTTTGCCAATTTGGTGCTGACCCGCACCGACCCTACTATTGACTTTAACTGGGATGGTGGAATGCCCGATCCTAGGGTGGACGACGATACGTTTGCTGTGCGCTGGCAGGGGCAAATCGAGCCGCTGTACGCCGAAGAGTACACTTTCTATACCACCACCAGCGACGGGGTTCGGTTGTGGGTCGATGGGGAACTCCTCATCGACGATTGGGAAATCCAAGCCCCGACGACCAATAGCGCCACCGTTACCCTCAATCCGGGGCAAAAGTACGATATTCGCGTCGATTATTACGAATATTTGGGACGGGCAGTGTCGCAACTGGAATGGTCGAGCGCGTCCCAAAGCCGGGAAATCGTGCCGACGAGCCAGCTGTATCCCCTCGATGCTAACCCCGGAACTCTGGAATTTAGCGATTTGACCTTTAGCGTGCGAGAAGACGGTACGCCCATCGCCGCCGTACAAGTGGCTCGCAAAGGCGGTATCAGCGGCGCGGTGGGGGCGACGGTAAGCTTCAGCGATGTAACGGCGACGAGTCCTGAGGATTACGATGATACGCCGATTGCGGTGAGTTTTGCCGATGGCGACAATACGCCGCAAGTCATTTCGATTCCTCTGGTAGATGACGACGCTATTGAAGGTATGGAAACCCTCAATCTGACCCTGGACAGTCCTACAGGAGGGGCCAGCATTGGGTCTCAGGATAGTGCCGTTCTCACCATCGTCGATAACGATTTCGTCAGCGCCAGCGGTACGGGTTTGACGGGTCAGTATTTCAACGGGACGAACTTCGAGACCTTGGCCCGAACCCGCACCGACCCGACGATCGATTTTAGCTGGGGGCAAGGTGCCGCCATTGGCGGACTCAGTTCCGATTTCTATTCGATTCGTTGGATAGGAGACCTCGAACCCCGTTTTACGGAAACCTACTCTTTCCATACGATTACGGACGACGGGGTGCGGCTGTGGGTCAACGACGAACTGATTATCGATAAGTGGCAACTCCAAGGACCGACGGAACACAGGGGAACCATTGCCCTGGAAGCGGGTCAGCACTACGATATTGAGTTGGAATATTTTGAAAATCAAGGGGGGGCGACGGCGCAGTTGTTGTGGTCGAGTCCGTCGCAAACGCGGGAGGTGATTCCCCAAAGTCAGCTGTATCCAGATCCGACGGTGACGGTGCAGGACGTGCGGGTGAATGAGGAGGATAGCGGTACGACGGATTTGGTGTTTACGGTCAAACTGTCGGCGCCCAATGACGAGGTGGTGACGGTGGATTACGCCACCAGCGACGGGACGGCGACAGCGGGAAGCGATTATACGGCGACTTCGGGAACGCTGTCTTTTGCGGCGGGGACGGTGGAACAGACGGTGACGGTTCCGGTGCGGGGAGATGGAGAGATCGAAGATGACGAAACTTTCTCTTTGCAACTCAGTAATGCCACGGAAGCGGCGATCGTTGACGATTCTGCTGTGGGTACGATTCTCAACGATGATTTTGCTACGCCGGGATTCAATTTTCCGGCTGGGGCGAATATTGCCAATGTGCGGGATTACGGGGCGAAAGGAGATGGCGTTACGGACGATACGGCGGCGATTTTGGCGGCGATGGCGGACAATCGCACGGTGTATTTTCCCGATGGGACGTATATTGTCAGGGATACTTTGACTTGGGGCGACGATCGCCGTTTGTCTATTTTGGGGGAAAGTCAGGACAATACGGTGATTAAGGCGGCGAACGGTTTGGAGTTGTTCGGCAATGCGACTAGTCCGCAACCGCTGATTGAGTTGTTTGATGGTACGGGGAGTACGGGGCAGGCGTTCCAAAATTCGATTTACGATATCACGATTGATGTGGGGGCGAACAATCCGGGTGCGATCGGTGTGGCGTTCCAAAATAATAACCAAGGGGGTCTGCGTAATGTCACGATTCGATCGAGCGATAGCAATTTCCGAGGTAATACGGGGTTGGCGTTGACGACGCCCTGGCCGGGTCCGGCGATGATGAAAAACCTCACGATCGAAGGGTTCGATGTGGGCATCAAAACTGACCATAACGAATACAGCAACGTTTTTGAAAACGTCTCGCTGTCGAACCAACGGGTTGTTGGGGTTCTCAATGAAGGGAATATTTCCACGTTCTACAACCTCACCAGTAATAACAGTGTCCCGGCGATTCGCAATACGGAACAACGGGGCATTGTTACGGTTCTCGATAGTACTTTTGGCGGCGGGTCTTCGGGGAATTCTGCGATCGATATGGACGCGGGAACTCTCTACGCCCGCAATGTGGCGACTTCGGGTTATGCTTCGGCGTTGGACAACAACGGGGTCGTGGTTCCGGGGAACAGTATTGATGAATATGTTTCTCAGGCGATTCACGGTACGTTCCCCTCGGGGCAATCTTCGTTAAGTTTGCCCGTGGAAGATGCGCCGGGGGTGTTTTACGACGATGTGGCTAACTGGGTGAGTCCGACGGAGTTCGGGGCGATTCCCAACGACGGGATCGACGATACGGCGGCGATTCAGGCGGCGTTGGATTCTGGGGCGGCGACGGTGTTCTTTCCGAAAGGAAATTACGATATTAATGATACGTTGACGGTCGGCGATGGGGTGCAAACCATCACGGGTTTGTCTTTTCAGACGATTTTCACTATTGACGATCCTCTCAAAAGCCAAAATCAGCCTGTGTTCCGGTTTGAGGGGACGACAAACCCGGTGTCGATCGAGCGGTTTTGGGGTAACAGCGGCGGCGGTAGCTTCTACTGGTTCGACCAAGCCACGACGCAACCGCTGACGATGCGGAACATCCTAACTAGTTCGGGAACGGCGTATCGCAACAGCGTGACGGGCGGTAAGGTTTTTATTGAAGATGTGACTATCGGCGGTTGGGAGTTTAACCAACAGCGGGTTTGGGCCCGTCAACTCAATCCGGAAATCGCTACGACGAACATCCTCAACAATGGCTCGGATTTGTGGATTTTGGGTTTGAAGACGGAGAAGGAAGGGGTCGTTGTGGAGAATGTTAATGGCGGTCGCACGGAGGTTTTGGGCGGTTTGATTTATCCGGCGGGAGGGGGCGATCGCATTCCGGTCGATCGTCCGGCATTTATCAACAATGAGTCTCAACTGACGATTGCGGGGGTGGGCGAGTCCCGCTACAACGTGGGCAGTTACGAGATTCTTGTTGAAGATACTCAAAACGGCGTTACTGAGCAAATTTTCAACAATTTTGGCTTTACGCAACGGGGGAACGGTTTTTTAATTCCGCTTTACGCTGGGTCGAACGAGGGGGCGCAAACCCTCGACGGCGACGCCAGCGACAATGTTTTAAGGGGCGGTGCGGGGTCGGATACGATAACGGGCGGTGGCGGTGCGGATACCTTCACCTACGACGCCCCACAGGAGGGAACGGACGTTCTCATGGATTTCGACGACGACGACAGGGTTCGAGTGTCGGCGGCGGGATTCGGCGGCGGTTTGCAAGGGGGGGTTGTTCTGAGTTCGACGGCTTCGGAGACGGGGGTATTCGTCAGCGGTGTGGATGCTGCGCCTCTCAGCAGCGATGCGACGTTCCTCTACGATACGGCTACGGGACGGTTGAGTTTCGATATTGACGGAACGGCGGCTGGCGCCCCGGTTATGCTGGCAATTTTGGAGGGAACGCCGTCTTTGGCTGCGAGTCAAATTAACGTGGTCTAGGTGGTGTAAATGGTCGGTGCGTCTCGGAGTTCTCGGTTTCATTGCGACACCCGATTTTTTACGTCATGCACTCTATTCCGGTTCTCTGTCAATTATTAATTCTCAACGGGTTTTACACGGATTTTTCGGCTTGCAGACACTGTTGGCAGAGTCCGAAAAATTCGAGGGTGTGGTAAAAAATCTTGAATTGGTGTTCTTGGTGAAGCTGTTCTTCGAGATCGCGCACGGGACATTCGCTCAACGGAATCGAGGCGCCGCACTGCAAGCACGTCAGATGGTGTTTGTCTTGGTGGGGCGGACAGTAGAGGGATTCGCCGCTGGCGAGGGTTCGCACTTGTACTAATCCTTCGAGTTTGAGGGCTTCTAAGGCGCGATAGACGGTGGCTAATCCTACACTCTGGTTGCGCTTTCGCAGTTCCACGTAGATGTCTTGAGCCGAGAGCGATCGCTTTTGGCTCTCGAGAAGGTTGAGGATTTTGTCTTGGGAGCGGGTGCGCCGGATTTTCATTGGTAGTTTTGGGAATGGGTTCGATCGTGGTAGCGGGACGGGGTTCGATCGCTGTCGCCGAACCTGTTTCTGGGGTAACAGCTTTGTTGAGAGTGCGGTCGGAGTGGGTTCGCTCCGATGTAACTTAAGATGTAACTTAACTAATGAGGGGTTCGTCGATTGAGGGGGTCGATCCCCCGAAAATCGACACCCAATCTTTGGGTTACAGTCGAGTAAAGTGCATACAGCACAAAGGTTTTAGGTTATAATACCAAGGGTCTAGCCACCCGTAGATTGAGAGTGAAAGTCAGGCATGGCCGGGACCTCCAAAGTTCTAGAACGGCGCTGAACCTCGATCGCCGAAGTTAGGGCGTTCCATCGAGAACACTTGGCTTTGTGGCCAAGGACTGTGGGTGGGTAAAAACTTTGCAGTACAAAGGAAGCTTCTGTAAAGCTGTACCCAGGGACTCTGGGAATTGGAAACAGCCTGTCAAGTCGGTCTGTCGGGGGAAGAATCATGGGGTTCGACCTAGATAAGTGGCGTGGGGCAGGAATACCCAAGAGCGATCTTGGGAAGCCCGCGCTCTACCTGCTAGGGTGAGCGTCGGGAGGATGTCACTAAGTGTATGCGGTAGCACCTCCGCCGATCTTTGTTCTAGGCATTGCTGTGAGTCAACGTTATCAAGCTCAAATCTATGTTACCCTCAGACCCTCTGTCCTCGACCCGGCGGGAACGGCGGTTCGATCGGGTCTACAACAACTCGGCTTTGAGGGAGTCGGTGACGTTCGTATCGGAAAATACGTCGAACTGACGTTAGATGCTAACGACGAGGCGGACGCACGAGAGAAAGTCGATTTTATGTGCGATCGACTTCTGGCTAATCCCACTATCGAAAATTACCGCTTTGAGGTCACTGCGATGGCTGAGGAGGTTAGCGCATGAAATTCGGCGTTCTCGTCTTCCCTGGCTCTAACTGCGATCGAGACGTGGTATACGTCACCCAAGAACTCCTCGGACAGCCGACTCGTAAAATTTGGCACCGGGAAACGGATCTCGGTGACGTCGATGTGGTGGTGGTTCCCGGTGGCTTCAGTTACGGGGACTATCTTCGCTGCGGCGCGATCGCTCGCTTCTCTCCTATTATGCCCGCTGTGGTCGAACACGCCCGTCAGGGAAAATATGTTCTCGGGATTTGCAACGGCTTCCAAATTCTGACGGAAGTGGGACTGCTCCCCGGTGCTTTGGTTCGCAACCGCGACCTTCACTTTATCTGCGATCGAACCCCCCTGAAAGTCGAGCGTACTGATGTCTTCTGGACGCAACAGTACAGCGGCGATCGCCCCATCGTCCTCCCCGTCGCCCACGGTGAAGGCCGCTACCACGCTGACGCTGATACCCTGGCGCGACTCGAAGATAACGGACAAGTCCTCTTCCGCTACTGTTCCCCCGCTGGAGAAGTCACGGAAGACGCCAATCCTAATGGTTCGTTAAATAATATTGCAGGAATTTGCAATGATGCACAAAATGTGCTAGGCATGATGCCTCACCCGGAACGGGCCTCCGATGCGATGGTGGGTGGAACGGACGGATTGGCTTTGTTCAAAGGGATTCTCGAGTCCGTCGCTGTGGCTCGATAATGTTGTCCGATACTTGTCGATCGTTCAGGTTTGACATCCTCACCGCCCTAGAAGGACGGTGATTCCTACCCACAGGTAGTTAC
>NZ_JBNGCO010000006.1:0-82103 GCF_049974805.1 Baaleninema sp. | reverse complement strand
CCGCAACATCTCTCACCCCGCCCTGGAAGGACGGGGCTTGTCGGTGTTCCGGTCACTCATCAGATTCCTCCCTCAAACCGCCGTATTTTGCCACGAGGCGGGGAAATAGCAGCAAAAAATAGGCCATCCAAACCAAAATCGGCACGGCGACCAGTCCCGTCAGCCAAAATCGGTGAAACATAAGCCAACTTCCGGCAATTATGGCAATTCCCGTCAGCAGAATCGACCAAGGCTGACACCACCAAGGCTTGTATTTCCAAATGTTGAAGTCGTTGGCGTCGGACATCGGATAGTTAATTCAGGGTTTTTGTCAAGTTTTTGTTAAAAATATTTATATAACAGAGAGAGATGTATGGCGATCGCCTCTGAATTGTAACAGAATTATAAACTTTACGAAACCGAGAAGATCGATCGATTCGGGAAACCGCTAAATGAGTTCGGTTTTGCGAACGACTCTTCAAATTTTAGGCGTAAATTCCTGTGTAGAAAACCCGAAAAATAAGGTCGCTAAACCCTATTTGCGATCGACCGTATTTTCTCTACCATTAAAAGTGAAGAAACGAGCGAGCAAACCCAGAAAAAAGGAGGGTCAAACGCTATGACACTGGTTCGTTGGAATCCCACGCGCGACATCGACAGCTTACATCGCGAAATGAACCGCTTGTTCGACGCCTTAAATCCGACGCGGTTCGCCTCAGAACTCGAACTCAATTTCGGACCGCCTGCGGAACTTCACGAAACTGACGAGGCGGTGATTCTGAAACTGGAAGTTCCGGGAATGAATCCAGAAGACCTCGATATCGACGTAACGCGAGATGCGGTTTCGATTCGCGGCGAACGCAAACAAGAATCAGAAACCGAAGAAAACGGTACGATTCGCAGTGAATTTCGTTACGGTCAGTTCAGCCGCGTCATTTCGCTGCCAACTCACGTAGACAACAGCCAAGTCGAAGCACAATATCGCGATGGCTTGTTGACGTTAACCTTGCCGAAGGTGGAAGAAGAAAAACACAAATCCGTTAAAGTGAAAGTCGAACGATAATGTGGGTGCATCTCACTTTTGCAAAAACATCAGTTTGGGGTGGCAAAATTCCCGATTAGCACTTCCGGTATAAGATCCCCGGCATCTTGGAGATGCCGGGGATCTGGAAATTGAGTGCGCCCAATTCGATGAATTTACATAATTGAGATGCACCCGATCGCGGTCACGACTTCTTTCGTCACCGCATCCCGCACTTCCAAGTAACTTTCGCGAACTTCTTCAGACATCGGTAACTGCACCGATTGGGGTTTAACCGGTGACGAGACTACTGCCACATTAGATGCGATCGCCGTAGGAGACGAATTGCTTTTTTGAACGCTCACATCAGGGCGTCCGACAAGCAGCGATTCAACCGAATTGATTTCGTAAATTCGTTTGTCTGTTACCGCCCGATATTTCGGTGCAATTTGTAGCGTTAACGCTTCAGCAAGGGTCACAATGAAGCGATTGTGGAAATCTGACCAAAAATCGGGATGTTCTAAATAAGGATTCATCCCCGGAAACGGTGATGGCATGGCCGAACCTCCTTGTCACGGTAGTTCTATCCTAACAACGGCGCTCCAACTCCCCCACGTAAATCAGTTATAGTAGAGAATCGGACGTTTATCAGATCTGTCGTAACAGACTCGATCGAGAGAGTCGATCGCGTGCAGACCACACAGGAGAAATTTTCATGGTAGCGGTTGCCGTAGACAAGCTACTAACCCCAGATATCTCGCGCCCAGCCCGCTATTTAGGAAACGAACTCGGGGCGGTTCGCAAACCCTGGAACGAAGCAGAGGTGCGTTGGGTGTTGACGTACCCCGAAGTGTACGAAGTCGGGGCGTCGAACCTCGGACATATCATCCTCTACAGCATTCTCAACGCCCAACCTCATCAACTCTGCGATCGAGCCTATCTCCCCGCCCCAGACTTGGCGAAAAAACTGCGGGACGAACAAATCCCCCTCTTCGCCGTCGAATCCCAGCGGGCGTTGACAGATTTCGACATTCTCGGCTTTAGCCTCAGCTACGAACTCGGGGCGACGAACATCCTCGAAATGCTCGACTTAGCCGGAATTCCCCTCACCTGGAAACAACGGATCGATCGCGGTATGGAAGACCCCCTGATTTTCGCCGGGGGACAAACCGCCACCTCCAACCCAGAACCCTACGCGGACTTTTTCGATTTCGTCGCCCTCGGAGACGGAGAAGAACTCCTTCCCGAAATCGGCTTCGTCATCGAAGAAGGGAAACGGGACGGACTCAGCCGCGAGGAACTGCTTCTCGACTTAGCCCAAGTTCCCGGCGTCTACGTTCCCATGTTCTACGACATGGCCGAAGACGGTTCCGTTCGTCCCAACCGTTCCGACGTTCCCGAACGGATTTTACGCCGGGTGGCGACCCCGATTCCCGCCTATTCCATCGGTTTAGTTCCGTTAGTCGAAACCGTTCACGATCGCCTCACCGTGGAAATCCGTCGCGGCTGTACCCGAGGCTGTCGCTTCTGTCAACCGGGAATGTTGACTCGTCCCGCCCGCGACGTAGACCCGAACCAAGTAGTCGATACCATCGAAAAAGGAATGCGGGCGACGGGATACAACGAATTTTCCCTATTGTCCCTAAGTTGTTCCGATTACCTATCCCTTCCGGCGGTGGGAATGGAAGTGAAAAACCGCCTAAAAAACGAAAATATCTCCCTGTCCCTCCCCAGCCAGCGGGTCGATCGCTTCGACGAAAACATCGCCAACATCATCGGCGGAACCCGCCAGTCCGGGTTAACTTTCGCCCCCGAAGCCGGAACCCAGCGATTGCGGGACATCATCAACAAAGGACTCACCAACGAAGAACTCTTGCGGGGCGTCAAAACCGCTTACGAGCAAGGTTGGGATAAAGTCAAACTGTACTTCATGATCGGGCTTCCCGGCGAAACCGACGCCGACGTACTGGGAATTGCCGAAACTGTGCGCTGGTTACAACAGGAATGTCGCGCCAAAGGTCGCAAACGCCTCAGCGTCAACTTGACCATTTCTAACTTTACGCCGAAACCCCATACCCCCTTCCAGTGGCATTCCGTGTCCACCGCAGAATTTTTACGCAAACAGGAAATGTTGCGCCAAGAATTCCGTCGGATGCGAGGCGTCAAAGCCAACTTTACCGACGTGCGGATTTCCGCCATGGAAGATTTCGTCGGACGGGGCGATCGCCGCTTGTCGTCCGTAGTGCGTCGCGCCTGGGAACTCGGGGCTGGAATGGATTCCTGGTGGGAAAGCCTCGATCGCGCCTTTCAAGCCTGGGAAGAAGCCATCGACGAATCCGGGTTGACTTGGAAATATCGCCAAGTCGAAAACGGCGAATGGAACGTCTTCAACAGCGATTCCGACACCGCCGTAGAAGACCGAAACGCCTTCGACGCCCCGCTTCCCTGGGATTACCTCAATACCGGAATCGACAAAAACTGGCTCAAACAGGACTTACAACGGGCTTTAGAAGCCGCCACCGTTCCCGATTGCGCCTACGAAGGCTGTTCCCACTGCGGCGTCTGCACCCCCGATTTCGGTCATAACATCGTCGTTCCCCCGCCGCCGATTCCCGAATTTGAAGGACATTTCAAACCCAACACCCAGCGGGTGCAGCGGATGCGCCTGTGGATGGGTAAACTGGGGTCGATGGCACTCATCGGACATTTAGACTTTGCCAAACTGCTCGATCGTGCCGCACGCCGGGCCGCCTTACCCATGTCCTTTACCGGGGGTTACCATCCCATGCCCCGCATTTCCCCCGCCAACGCCTTACAGTTAGGCGCAACCAGCAGCGGCGAAATCGTCGAATTCGACCTCACCGAAGACATGGACGTGGCGGACTTCCAAGCCAGACTGTCCGAACAGTTACCCGACGAAATTCCCATCTACCGCGTCGAA
This sequence comes from Baaleninema sp., assembly GCF_049974805.1. Taxonomy (NCBI): domain Bacteria; kingdom Bacillati; phylum Cyanobacteriota; class Cyanophyceae; order Oscillatoriales; family Oscillatoriaceae; genus Baaleninema; species Baaleninema sp. The sequence goes on along the minus strand of NZ_JBNGCO010000006.1, from coordinate 78,162 downwards.
GCCGTTCCCGCCGACGGAAAAGCCGCCACCCGCGTCCTCGATCGCGCCGAATATTTCCTCACCGTCCGCTGTGGCGAAGGCGGTGGCGAGTGGCATCGCTGGGTCAAAGAAATCCTCGATCGAACCGAAATCTGGAGCGAACACACCACCAAATCCGGCAAAACCAAGAAAATCGACCTTCGCGAACGGCTATTCGAGTTAGAAATCGCCGAACTTCGCAGTTCCGAAGAAGCCGTGGTGCGCGTCGTGGGAAGCTGTCGCAACGACGGCACCCTCCTGCGTCCGAGTCAAGTCATCGAACTCCTCGAACGAGTCTCTGGCGTCGAACTCCAACTCGATGGCGTCCATCGCCAACGGTTGATTTTACGGTGATGGGATGATGGGATGATGAGGTGAGGAGATGATGGGATGATGGGATGATGGGATGATGAGATGAGGAGATGATGAGGTGATGTGAAATCTCCCCCTCTCCCCGGCTTCCCCTCTCCCCGGCTCCCTGGATAGAACTCAAATACATATTTGGTGTATTTTGTCAAGTCCCGTTCTCGAAAAGTTTTCTGCACTACTGAGGGTGATGAGGTGATGAGGTGAGGTGATGATGAGGACAAGGAAGAAACCGTTACCTGCTGACGGTTCACGGCTGACAATTCACGGCTGACGGCTCACTGTAAAACACGATCGACCGTCAAACATGGTAAAGTAAAGGATAAAGTACTTTCTTTGTACGAGATAGTTTAGGTTACTCGTGTGGGAGCCAACCTAGACGGTTGGGGTGCGCGATCGAATTCGCGTAAATTTCCATATCCTGCCCATGGGAAACGGGGGCGTTCCGAAGCGATCGAGACCCCGCGCTTCGGTGAGATCGGGCGATCGTTCAGAAATACCGAGAGCAAATCGAGATCGAGCCATCGGGGGTCGGCGTGAGAGGATACGGTAGCCCCCTCACCCACATCGGCAAACCTCCCCCCATCCCGCCTGTAGGAAATTTCAACTCGTCTTATTTCCCAGCCCGTTCGCTCCCCAATCCCGTCTATCGGCGTATTTGCGGGTGACAGGGAACGTTGGAGGTCGCCAGGAACCGCTGAGGGCGGAATTCCTTCTCGAAGAGAAAGAGAGTGACGTTCGCGCCCAGAATACCGCGATTGCGACGGTCGAAACCGATATCCCGACGCGACGACACCACCACAGCGAAGGAGGACTGCACCTCAACCGCAGGGCCTCCGGAACCTTAAAAAAGTTTTGAGGAAATTGAATGCCCAAGCAAATTATCATCGCCGAGCAGCATCGGATTGCTGCTGTATTTTCCGAAGATCAGATACAAGAACTCGTCGTTGCCACCGGAACCCACCAGGTTAGCGATATTTATCTCGGCGTGGTGGAAAACGTCATTCCCGGTATCGACGCAGCCTTTGTCAACATCGGAGACCCCGACCGAAACGGCTTTATGCACGTGACCGACCTCGGGCCCCTGCGCCTGAAACGGTCGGCCGGTGCCATCACCGAACTGCTCGTCCCGCAACAGAAAGTACTGGTGCAGGTGATGAAAGAGCCGACGGGGAACAAAGGTCCGCGTCTGACGGGAAACATCACCCTTCCGGGTCGGTATCTGGTCTTAATGCCCTTTGGTAAAGGCGTCCACCTGTCGCGGCGCATCGTTCGCGAAGCCGAGCGAAATCGACTCCGCGCCTTAGCCATTCTCGTCAAACCCTCCGGTATGGGGCTGTTGGTGCGAACCGAAGCGGAAAGCGTCGGTGAAGACGCCATCATGGAAGACCTGGAAATACTCCAGAAACAATGGGAGACGGTTCAGGAAGAATACAATTCCAACAAAGAACCGACCCTGCTCAACCGCGATGACGATTTCATTCAGCGCGTCTTGCGGGATATGTACAGTACGGACGTCAACCGCATCGTCGTCGATTCCCACACTGGCTTAAAACGGGTCAAACAACAACTGACCAACTGGAACGGTGGCAAGTTACCCCAGGGGGTCTTTCTCGACCACCATCGGGAATCGCAGCCGATTCTGGAATACTTCCGAGTCAACGCCGCCATTCGCGAAGCTCTCAAACCCCGCGTGGATTTGCCGTCGGGGGGTTACATTATTATCGAGCCGACGGAAGCTCTGACGGTTATCGACGTGAACTCGGGTTCGTTTACGCGATCGGCCACCTCTCGGGAAACGGTGCTGTGGACCAACTGCGAAGCGGCCACGGAAATCGCCCGCCAACTGCGACTGAGAAATATCGCCGGGGTGATTATCGTCGATTTTATCGACATGGACTCGCGGCGCGACCAGTTGCAAGTGTTAGAACATTTCACCAACGCCCTCAGCGCCGACAAAGCGAGACCTCAAATCGCTCAACTGTCGGAATTGGGGTTGATCGAACTGACGCGCAAACGTCAAGGACAGAATATTTACGAACTGTTCAGCCGTCCTTGTAGTGCCTGCGGCGGGTTGGGGCATATCGTCCAACTGCCGGGGGAAGAAGCGCCCCATCATATCGATACGGTGGCGACCCCAGTCCCGGCACCGACTCCGGCGGCGACGCCCCAACGCTCGAAAGGGCGTCCGACGAAGGCGGCAGAGAAATCTCTCGAGACGGTTCGAGAAGCGGTGGGAGACAGCGAGTTAGACCCGGCCGCCAGCGATACGCAAGAACTGGATTTAATCCATCATCCCAGCTATCAGGAACTCGGTGACGGGGGAACTCGCCGCCGCCGCCGCCGTCGATTCCCGGCGCCGGATACGAAGTCTTATAGCGAGACTTCTACGAAATCCGCGCCGTCGAAAGAGGAGTCTTCTTCTTCTTCTGGCAGTTCGCGACCGGAAGCCCCGGTTCTCGATGAGAGTCGCGATCGAGATACGGAGACGGAAACGGAAGACAAGGGAACCCGATCTCGATCGACTTCTCGGGACAGCAAACCCGAAGAACCGGCCGAAGTCGTCCTGGTGGAAATGACGCCGGAAGAGCAAGAAGTCTACGCACTGATGGGGATTTCGCCGTTAGTCAAGCTCGATCGCCCGGTCAAAAATCCCAAATCCGTGACGGTGGAAGTGGTCAAACCCGGAGAAACCTCCGAAACTGAGGTAGGCGAGTCCAACGACGGCAATTCCCACAACGGTAAATCTCACGCCGAGACAGCCTCGACTCAGGAAACGGACGAAAAAGACGAGTCTTCCGACGAGTCCTCCGACGAGTCCTCTAAGGAAGAGAACACGACTGACAAAGAGAGCGAAGCCGTCGATCGCAGCGACACGAAAGATACCTCGAAATCCACGAAGACGAAAACGCGCACGAGTCACACTCGCCGCCGCCGTCGTCGGTCTTCGGCCACCTCGGAATAAGCGAGTCTCGACCTCGAAACATTTCTGTTAGATCCTCCTGTAGCGGCGTTTTATGCAACGCCGCTACGTGGTTCAGGGATGCCCTCTCAAACGCCGACGGTGGTTTTTTCTAACACCCGGTTGAGTTTGCCGCTTTGATAGCCTTCTAAATCCAACGTTACGAAGAGAAAGCCCAATTTTTGTAACTCGGCGACGACTTCAGACAAATCCACCTCGGCCACGAAAGTTTTAATGAGATCGGGGGGAAGTTCGATGCGGGCGGTGTCGCCGTCGGAACGCACCCGCAGGTTTTGCCATCCCAGACGGCGCAAATAGATTTCAGCCCGTCCCACTCGTTGCAGCTTGGCGACGGTAATCTCTTCGCCGTAGGGAAAACGAGAGGAGAGACAGGGTTGAGAGGGTTTGTCCCACCAGGGTAAACCCAGGTGTTTCGAGAGTTCCCGCACTTCGGCTTTGGTTACGCCGACTTCCGCGAGGGGCGATCGCGCTCCCCGTTCTTTCGCCGCTTGGATACCGGGGCGGTAATCCTGTAAATCGTCGGCGTTGACGCCATCGACCACGTAGGGATAGCCCCGTTTTTTCGCCAGGGGTTTGAGGGTGTCGTGGAGTTCGCTTTTACAGAAATAGCAGCGATCGACGGGGTTGGAGGTGTAGTTGGGATTTTGCATTTCCTGGGTTTCCACCTCTTCATGGGAAATCCCGATGGCGGCGGCTTGTACTCGCGCGTCTTCTAAGTCTTCGGGAAGTAAGGAGGGGGAAACGGCGGTGATGGCTAAGGCGCGATCGCCGAGGACATCGTAGGCGATTTTTGCCACGAGGGTACTGTCGATACCGCCGGAATAGGCAATCAGCGCCCGTTCCAGGTCTTGAAATAAGTCGTAGAGTCGATCGAGTTTGTCTTGCAACATGATGGATTATGGATTCAACCAGATCGGTTCGTCTAATGGTGTTTTTATGTTGACGGATTTTTGGGACTCCGGACAACTCTCGTCGCGACAAACTGGGTCGTCCCCAGTCACTTAAGGAGACCCGAAAATAAGCTAGAGTGAGAAACGTTAACTGATTCGGGTTTCTTATCCTATGAACGAGAAAGCTGGAATTGTCGCGAAAGTCGTTCTCGCGTCCCTCGTGATTTCGTTGCTGATTAAATATGTCGGACCGCTGTTGCCGATTCCGGCCAACGACGCCATCGCTTTGGTTGCTATTTCCACGCCGGCGACAGTGATGGCGATCGTTATGGTGCGTCGATCGATCTTCCGGGCGTCATAGCCCTTTTGGGAAGTTCGTCCAATCGAGATCCTATCGAGGAGGAAGGCGACGGTGAGAACAGGTAATCTGCTGGCGTTAGTGGCACTGGTTTTATCTTTGGCCATCGTGTGGGAAATTCGCCAAATTTTGTTGATGGCCAGTGCGGCGCTCGTCATTGCCACCTCTTTAAATTTATTCGCCCGTTGGTTACAACAGTTCGGATTGCGTCGCCCTCTCGCCGTTGTCATGGCGATTGGCAGCACGGTGGCGTTACTGACGATTTTCTTTTTTGCCATCGTTCCGCCGTTTATCGACCAGTTCGAGCAGTTTGTCCAACTGTTCCCTAAGACCATCGATCGGTTAGAGGTTTGGCTCGAGGGTATTATCACTCGACTTCCCGGTGAGTTTTTTGACCCTTCAATTCTCAATCTAAACGACCTTCTTAATCAAATTCAACCGATTTTTAATAATTTTCTCGAAACCAGTTTTAACGTTTTTTCGGGAACGTTGGGCGTCATGCTGAACCTGGTTCTCGTCATCGTTTTAACGATTATGTTTTTGGCGAGTCCCCAATCCTATCGCAACGCTTTTATTTCGCTGTTTCCCGCCTTTTACCGCCGTCGCATCGACGAGGTACTCGATCGATGCGAGGAAGCCTTGAGCGGCTGGTTAGTGGGGGTGTTATTCAATATGGTCATCGTCGCCCTGATGAGCTGGTTGGGATTGTGGTTGATTTTACAAATTCCCCTCGCTCTGGCGCACGGTGTCTTAGCCGGATTGTTGACCTTCATTCCCAATATCGGCCCGGCGCTGAGCGTGATTCCCCCGATGGCAACGGCGGTTTTGGAAAATCCCTGGAAACCTATCGCCGTTTTAATTTTATATGTGGTTATTCAACAAATTGAAAGTAACTTTTTAACGCCCTATGTTATGGCGCGTCAAGTATCTTTATTGCCTGCCATAAATCTGGTTTCTCAAGTGGTTTTTGCCACGTTTTTCGGTTTTTTAGGACTGTTAATGGCATTACCGATTACGGTCGTCGCTCAAGTTGTTTTACAAGAATTGTTGATTAAAGATATTCTCAATCAGTGGCAGCAAGGGGGCGAATCGCTTCCGGTTCGGCGTCGTCGGTCTGCGGAACATCAAGAGGCAGACGATCGAGCGACAGATGAAGAGTCAGAGATCGATCGCCCATCTCCCGACAGTGCGGAAATCGAATCCAAATCCTAAGTTATTCAAATATTTATAAAAATATCTATCAAAATATTGGGAAAAATCGCCAATCCGATCGATAAATCCGTCAGAGTCCCGAAGGGAGCGAAGGTAAACAAACACTGCAAATCGTTTACAAATCGAATAAAACTGCTATAGATTGAGAACTGTCAATTGTCAATTCTCAATTGTCAATTCTCAATTCTCAATTTTTTATGTCGCAACGCTCGATCGCCGAAATCAACGAAAAAATCCTCAAGAAAAAAGCAGTCGTCTGTACGGCGGAAGAACTCAAAGCCAAAGTTGCCGAAATCGGCGTCGCGAAAACTGCCAAACAAGTCGATATCGTCACCACCGGCACCTTCGAGCCGATGGAATCGAGCGGCGCGATTCTCAACTTAGGTCATACCGACCCGCCGATTAAAATCCGTCGCTGCTGGCTCGACGGCGTTCCCGCCTATTCTGGATTCGGAGCGGTGGACTTGTACCTGGGAGCGACGCAAATCGCCGAAGTTCCCGAAACCGAAGAAGCGACACGAGAAACGCCCCTCAAGGAAATGCGCGGCGGCGGTCACGTCATCGAAGATTTAATCGCCGGAAAACCCATTCAACTGAGAGCGATCGGACAAATCACCGACTGCTACCCCCGCGCCTCCTTTGAAACCACCATTACCCGCGACAGCATCAACCAGTTTTACCTGTTCGACCCCCGCAACCTCTATCAAAACTTTATCGTGGGAGTCAACGGCGGCGATCGACCCCTGTTTACCTACCTCGGTCCGCTGCAACCCCGCTTGGGAAATGCTGTTTATTCCAATCCCGGCGCCCTCTCTCCCCTGTTCAACGACCCCGAACTTCAACTCATCGGTATCGGAACCCGGGTGTTTATGGGGGGCGGAATCGGTTACGTCGCTTGGGAAGGCACCCAACATTTCCCGCTGCAAAAGCGACTCCCCAACGACACCCCCATCGGACCGGCGGCCACGTTGGCGTTAATCGGCGATGCCAAACAGATGTCGGCGGAGTGGGTGCGAGGCTGTTATTTCCACAACTACGGCCCTTCGCTGATGTTGGGGGTCGGGGTTCCGCTTCCGGTTCTCGACGAGACAGTGGTGGAACGCTGTGCGGTGCGCGACGAGCAGTTAGTCGCCCCCGTGGTGGATTTTTCCATTCCTCGGCGGGTGCGTCCCACGTTCGGACTGGTCAGTTACGCCCAGTTGAAAGCGGGGAAAATCACCGTAGACGGGAAATCGGTACGGGTCGCCCCGTTAGCCAGTTTGTATCGATCGCGCCGCGTGGCGGAGGAATTGAAATCCTGGATCGAAGCGGGTAATTTCACCCTCACCGAAGCCGTCGCTCCCATTCCCAGCGATCGAACCTTCATCCCCCAAGACGTTTGGGGTTCCCAAATTTCCCTCGACTGACATCCTCGGTCGAGGTGCGATCGCCGCGATCGACTATCCACTCTCAAGTCTCAATTGCTAGAAGCCCATGACTTTCGCCACCGTTTCCAAATCCGGTTCGATGCCTTGACGCAACTGAGTTTCGCTGTGCTTAATTGCCGAATCGGGGTCTTTTAAACCGTTTCCGGTTAAAACGCAAACCACCTTCGCCCCGTTGGGAACGCGGTCTTTGCACTTCAACAATCCTGCCACCGAGGCCGCCGAGGCCGGTTCGCAGAACACCCCTTCGCGGCCTAACATCCGATAGGCGTGGAGAATTTCCTCGTCCGTGACGGCGTTGAACTCCCCTTGACTGGCTTCGCCCACTGCCAGGGCTTTGTCCCAGTTCGCCGGGTTGCCGATGCGAATGGCAGTCGCTACCGTGTCGGGGTGTTCGATGGGATGGCCGGCGATGATGGGGGCAGAGCCAGAGGCTTGGAATCCCATCATTTTCGGTAGTCGATCGCACTTTCCGAGTTGGTGATATTGATTGAATCCCATCCAATAGGCGGTGATGTTGCCCGCGTTCCCCACAGGAATGCACAACCAATCCGGGGCGTTGCCTAGGTCTTCCACCACTTCAAAGGCGGCGGTTTTCTGGCCTTCGAGGCGGTAAGGGTTGATGGAGTTGACCACCGTAACCGGATAGTGTTCCCCCATTGCCCGGACGATATCGAGGGCTTTGTCGAAATTGCCGCGAATCGCTAAGACTTCCGCCCCGTAAACTAACGCTTGCGCCAGTTTCCCTAAGGCCACGTATCCATCGGGAATAACGACGAACGCCCGCAATCCGCCCCGTTTGGCGTAAGCGGCAGCCGCGGCGGAGGTGTTCCCGGTACTGGCACAGATGACCGCTTTAGCGCCTTCCTCTTTAGCTTTGGTAATGGCCATGGTCATCCCCCGGTCTTTGAAGCTTCCGGTAGGATTCAAGCCGTCGTATTTGACGAAGACTTCGACCTTTTTCCCGATTTCTGCGGCGATGGAGGGAACGGGAATCAGCGGCGTATTGCCCTCGTACAGCGTCACGATGGGGGTCGAATCCGTAACCGGGAGGTAGGGACGATAGGCGTCGATCAGTCCCCGCCAGCCTCGCTTTTGGGGAACAGGGTCGTCTTGGCGCTCGTTGGTGGTGGGAAAGCTCAGCGTCACAGTAATTTTCGAGATATGGCGTTTATTCCTAGTGTATCAAATCCGTGGAAGTCTCGAAACACAACGGTTCGAGATTTATTGTCGAGATTTTTTTCAGGGGCGGATCGATCGCCGTTACCGCTCCCGAAGTTTCAGAAAAATTTTAGAAAAATTTCAGAAATTGCAACATTCGATGCAATCTTGTCGATCGATCGCAGTACAATATCTCGTTGGTGTGAGTAGGTAAGAATTCCTAAGCGGTTATAATATGACGACTTTATCTCGAACTCAGAAGGCTGGAAACGCTTCTACGATGTTACGTCCTCTGTCCGTTTACCAGGCCGACCATCAGGTGAAGTACCTGCATCTACAAGCGCAACTCGACACCCTCGAAATCCAGTTGCAGAAGTTCAAACAGCAGCAATCTCCGACTGTGGCATCTCGGAATTAGGGATGAGGGTACGATCGGGGTGATGGGATGATGTGAAACCTCCCCATCACCCAATCCCCCTTTGAAAGGGGGGTTGGGGGGGATTGAGGGACTTGTCAGGTTAAGCAAAACCAGTATTTGAAATTCGGATTCCGTATCACACCCGATTTTTCAAGTCACGCACCCTAATATCAATTATCGATCGCTTCTTTGAGATGGTAGGCGATCGCCTGTTGTTGGTCGGGGGTCAACTCGGGAAACATGGGTAACGACAACACCTCGCGACAGACCGTTTCGGCGGCGGGAAAACTCCCTTCGTCGTAGCCCAACTCCCGATAGACAGGTTGGCGGTGTAGGGGAACCGGATAGTACACCATCGTACTGACGCCGAGGCTTTGCAGAGAGTCGCGGATGCGATCGCGATCGAGCGATGCCCTCAGACGAATCGTATATTGATTCCAGACGCTCTCGCCGCCCTGGCCGGACTCCGAAGGTAAAACGACGTGGGGAACCGGCCGTAACAATTCCGCGTAACGACGGGCGATTTCTCGCCGCTGAGCGTTCCATTGGTCGAGATACCCCAGCTTGACCTGTAAAATCGCCGCCTGTATAGCGTCGAGACGGCTGTTAATGCCAATTTCTTCGTGAACGTAGCGGCGGGTGGCGCCATGTTCCTTCAACACCCGCAAACGACGGGCTAACTCGGGGTCGTTGGTGGTCATCGCCCCGCCGTCGCCAAAGCCCCCTAAATTTTTCGTGGGGAAAAAGCTAAAACAGCCGATTTGTCCGAAACTTCCCACTTGGCGACCGTTCCAAGTCGCGCCGGTGGCTTGGGCGCAGTCTTCGACGAGGGCGAGGTTTCGGGCTGCGGCGATTTCCGTCAAAGCGGACATATTCACCGGACGGCCGAACAGATGAACTGGGAGAATGGCTTTAGTGCGATCGCTCAAGGCCGCTTCGATGGCGTTGGGATTTAAATTAAACGTCTTGGGGTCGATATCGACAAATACAGGGGTCGCCCCCACCGCACTGATGACTTCGACGGTGGCGAAAAAGGAAAAGGGGGTGGTAATGACCTCGTCCCCTTCCCCGATATCGAGAGTTCGCAGTGCCAAATAGAGAGCGTCCGTACCAGAATTACAGGAAACACAGTAGTTCGTTCCTACGTAGTCGGCGAATCGTTCCTCGAACTGAGTCACACTGTCGCCGCCGATGTAACGACCCGAGGCCATCACCTTCAATACAGCGGTTTCCACTTCCGAGGCGAGGGTTCGATATTGTTGTCCTAGATCGATGGGAGGAATTGAAGTCACACACACACATCCAACGCAAATCCGTTAGCAACTCTAGAATAATCGCAATTCCGACCTAACCCAACGATCGCAGGATACATCGAGCGATAGATAACGGGATACAAAAGCCCTCCGGGTTCGATCGACCCGACAGTGAAATAGGGTATCGTAACCTGATGTTGTGATGTGTGACGTTGGGCGCGGGCAAACGATGCCAGATTGGGAAACTGCAAAAATCGCACTGGTTCACGAGTGGTTGACCCCGGAAGCGACGGGCGGCTCGGAACTGGTGGTGCGAGAAATTTTACAGCAGGTCGCCGCCGATTTGTACGCCCTCATCGATTTCGAGTCGTCCAATCCCGACAGTTATCTCTACAAACGCGCCATCGGCACGACGTTTTTACAACATCTGCCGTTGGCCCGTCGCGGCGTTCAAAAATACTTACCCTTGTTACCTCTGGCCATCGAACAGTTGGATTTAGGGGAGTACGATATCGTACTTTCCTCGTCCCACGCCGTTGCCAAGGGGGTGCTGACGCGATCGAACCAAATGCACCTCTGTTACTGTCACACGCCCATGCGTTACGCCTGGGATTTAACGTTTGACTATTTACGGGGGTCGCGGATGGGGCGAGGGCTTCCCGGGGCTGTGACGCGGCTGTTACTGCATTATTTGCGACAGTGGGACGTCATTTCTGCCAACCGCGTCGATTACTTCGCGGCGAACTCCCAGCATACCGCTCGGCGAATTTGGCGGTGTTACCGACGACGAGCCGAGGTGATTTATCCCCCGGTGAACGTAGAACGATTTCCGTTCGTCGAACAGAAACAAGACTTCTACGTTATCGTCTCTCGACTCGTAAGTTACAAAAAAGTCGAGCCGATCGTGCGAGCCTTCAATGAGTTGGGGGAACCCTTAGTGGTCATTGGAACCGGTCCGCTGCTAGATCGCTTGCAATCCATTGCCAAACCGAACGTCAAAATTTTAGGCGCCCAACCGGACGAAGCGGTCGATCGCTATCTCTCGAACGCCAAAGCCTTCGTCTACGCCGCTTGCGAAGATTTCGGGATGGCGCCAGTGGAAGCCCAAGCCTGCGGTACTCCCGTCATCGCCTACGGTGCGGGGGGCGCCTTAGAAACCGTGCGCGACTTGCGAACCTGGGGAGAAAACGGAACCGGATTGTTCTTCGACGAACAAAGCGAAACCTCTCTCATCGAAGCCGTCAAAACCTTTGAAACGGTTCGATCGCAGTTTCATCCCGAAATTGCGCGATCGCATTCGGCTCAATTTGCCCCTACAATTTTCCAACAGCGTTATTTATCCTTCCTAGAACGCTGTTATCGTGACTTTCGCTCTGGTACGCCAGACGAAGTGAGTGTCCTGTCGTCATAACGATCGACTCCAGTGCGATCGAAGGCGATCGATATGGCTTTAATATCAGGACAGTGTGTGTGGTGTGAATCGAAAGGAGTAAGATGACTGCCAATAGCCAACTCATCTCCGGTAAAGGACTGTGGGCCTTTGTCAAGCGCGGCTTCAGTCCCCGTCTATCGGAGGCACTGGCGCGATTCCTCGCTATCGATCTCGACGAACCGAGCGGAGCCGTCAGCAAACGACTGTTCGATATTGCGTTTTCGAGTTTTGTTCTCATCTTCTTTTCCCCAGTTTACCTGTTACTATCGCTTCTGATTTTTATCAGTTCGCCCGGTCCGATTTTTTACGTTCAAAAGCGAGTTGGAAAAAATCGCAGAATCTTCGGATGTATCAAATTCCGAACGATGGTTCCTAACGCCGACGAGGTGCTAGAACAGATTATGGCAGCGTCTCCTCAACTTCGGGAAGAATTTGAAGACAACTTCAAGCTCAAAGACGACCCCCGAATTACCTGGATCGGTCGTTTTTTACGCTTTACCAGTCTCGATGAATTTCCGCAGTTTTGGAACGTCTTAAAAGGAGACATGAGCGTAGTCGGACCCCGTCCCTTGGTGGTCGAAGAACTCTCCAAATACGGACGCTATATCGATAAAGTGCTGACCATTCGCCCGGGCATTACGGGATTGTGGCAGGTATCCGGACGCAACGACATTCCCTATGAAAAACGGGTAAAAATCGATGTCTACTACGTCAATGCGGGCAATCTCTGGATGGATCTGTGGATTGCCATCAAAACCATTGGCGTCATCGTTTTTCCCAAAAACAACGGCGCCTACTAACGTCAGGAGTACCCGACGCACGACAGTCGCGACAGCGAACGGTTTGGCCAACTCGCCAATCGTCGCTAGATTTCGAGTGTGGACGATCGCGGCTCGAGGAGACTTTAATGGGTGACAAGTGACTTGGGTTCGACCTTGTCGTAAGCGAATGAGGATTCAGTAACTATGACCGAAGCGAAGCGCGCGCTAATTACGGGGATTACGGGTCAGGACGGCTCTTACCTGAGCGAACTGCTCTTAGAGAAAGGATATGAGGTTCACGGCATCATCCGCCGAACCTCAACGTTCAACACCGATCGCATCGATCACATCTACGTCGATCCCCACAGTGAAGACGCCCGGCTGTTTCTGCACTACGGCGATTTAACCGACGGAACCACCTTACGCCGTCTGCTCGAACAGGTACAACCCCACGAAATTTACAACCTCGGCGCCCAATCGCACGTGCGGGTTAGTTTCGACTCGCCGGAATATACCGTAGATACCGTGGCCATGGGGGCGTTGCGCTTGCTCGAAGCCATTCGCGACTACCAGCAGCGGACCGGAAACGAAGTGCGTTTCTATCAAGCCGGGTCGTCGGAAATGTTCGGCAAGGTTCAGGAAATTCCCCAAAAGGAAACGACCCCCTTCTATCCCCGCAGTCCCTACTCCTGCGCCAAAGTTTACGCCCACTGGCAAACCGTTAACTACCGAGAGTCTTACAACCTCTTCGCCTGTAACGGGATTCTGTTCAACCACGAATCGCCGCGACGGGGGGAAACCTTCGTCACGCGCAAAATCACCAGAGCGGTGGCGCGAATCGTGGGCGGAATGCAGAAAAAACTGTTTTTGGGCAACCTTGACTCTAAACGGGACTGGGGCTATGCCAAAGACTACGTGCGGGCGATGTGGCTGATGCTGCAACAGGACGAACCGGACGATTACGTCATCGCCACCAACGAAACCCACTCGATTCGCGAATTTCTGGATTTGGCGTTTACCTACGTGGGCTTAGACTGGCAAGATTTCGTTGAGTTCGACCCCCGCTATCTGCGTCCGGCTGAGGTGGACTTGCTCATCGGCGACCCCAGTAAAGCGAAGAAACAGCTCGGTTGGGAACCGTCGGTGACGTTCGAGGAGTTGGTTCATTTAATGGTAGACGCAGATTTGGCGGCGTTAGGGTTGCCGTCTCCGGACAAAGACGGTGGAGCGCCGGACGATCGCGCGTTCATTCGCCAAGAGGCCGTGAATACTGTCGATTAGGTGGCTCTCGATCGAGAATTGGGAGAGAGTTGCCGTTCTCTCAATTCTCCCTTTCGGGCAACGTTCTGTACGATGCTCTTTCTCTTCTCGATAACTCGATTCTCGATAACAGCGAGGCACTCTCATGGCTGGTTTAGCGTTAGCGGACAAACGAATTGTAGTAACGGGAGGCGCGGGATTCCTGGGTCGCCAAGTAGTCGCCCAGCTTGTCGAAGCCGGCGCCAATCCCGATAAAATCACCGTTCCGCGATCGAAAGATTGCGACCTCCGCCAGCTCTCGGACTGTCAGCGAGCGGCGGAAAACCAGGATATTATCGTTCACTTAGCGGCTCACGTGGGCGGAATCGGTCTCAATCGCGAGAAACCCGCCGAGTTGTTTTACGACAACTTAATGATGGGGGCGCAACTGATTCACGCGGCTTACGAGGCAGGTGTCGAGAAGTTTACCTGCGTCGGTACCATCTGCGCCTATCCCAAGTTTACGCCCGTACCGTTTAAGGAAGACGACCTTTGGAACGGCTATCCGGAGGAGACGAACGCCCCTTACGGCGTTGCGAAAAAAGCCTTACTGGTGCAGTTACAAGCCTATCGACAACAGTACGGCTTTAACGGTATTTACCTGCTTCCGGTAAACCTCTACGGGCCTGAAGATAACTTCAACCCTCAGAGTTCTCACGTGATTCCGGCGTTGATTCGTAAAGTTCACGAAGCGCAGCAGAAAGGCGAGAAAACGATTCCTGTGTGGGGCGACGGTTCGCCGACGCGGGAATTTTTGTATTCGACGGATGCGGCGCGAGGTATCGTCATGGCGACGCAATGCTATAACGATCCCGATCCTGTGAACTTGGGAACTCATAGCGAAATTTCGATTCGCGACCTCATCGAGTTAATTTGTAAGTTGATGGAGTTTGACGGCGAAATTGCTTGGCAACGAGATAAACCCAACGGACAGCCTCGCCGCTGTTTGGATACCCAACGGGCGAAGGAACGGTTTGGCTTTGAAGCGCAAGTGAGTTTTGAGGAAGGGTTGAAAAATACCATTGATTGGTATCGCGCCAACGCCGATAAAATCGATTGAGATTTGGGTTGGGCGAAAGCCAAATCTGGGCGAAATCTCTGGATTCAGGCGAGATCCCCGGCATCTCCAAGATGCCGGGGATCTTTGGAATATCTTGGGAAATCGGAGATTTTAACGTTCGGCGAAGGCTTTGCGATAGCGTCCTAACGCCAACAGGGGGAAGTACAACTGATAGTAGTGGTACTTGAGATAGAAGTGGCTGGGAAATCCGGTTCCGGTGAAATAGGCTTCAAACCAGGAACCGTCGGGGTTTTGGGTTTCGAGGAGATAGTGAATTCCGCGATCGATCGCCTCCCGTTTCCAAGCACCCGTCGCCTCTCCTGCGGCTAATAAACCAATCAACGCCCAAGCGGTTTGAGAGGCGGTACTGTCCCCTTGTCCTTTCAACGCGGGATCGTCGTAACTGCGACAGGTTTCGCCCCAACCGCCATCGTCGTTTTGGACGCTAATCAGCCAGGAGGCGCCACGATCGATCGCCTCGCGATGGGTTTCCGGGGCGACTAACGCCAACGCCGACAGCGCACCGCTGGTTCCGTAAATATAGTTGACGCCCCAACGCCCAAACCAGGAACCGTCGGCTTCTTGTTCGCGAAGGAGGTAACTCAACGCCTGTTGGAACCGCTGGCGATGCTGCTTTAAGGGGCTGTCGTAGGTGTGCGATTCCAGTTCGCCCGCCATTTCCAAAACTCGCGAGGTAACGTCTGCTGTGGGGGGATCGATCGTGGCTTTCAAATCGCTGTAAGGTAAGGCGTTCAGCCAGTCTTTATCGTTATCCACATCGAACGCCGCCCAACCGCCATCGCGACATTGCATCGACATCATCCAACGCACGCAGCGATCGATCGCCGCCTGTTTCCCCTTCTCGTCGGGGAGTTTGGCTTGGTTCAGCGTCATCACCACCACCGCCGAATCGTCGAGATCGGGATAAAAGCGGTTGTCGAACTCGAACGCCCAACCGCCCGGTTCGCCGTCTTTGTTTTTCACCGCCCAGTCGCCGTAATCGAGGATTTGCTCGTTGAGTAACCACTGCGACGCCTTCACCACCCGTTCGTCGTCGGGGGCGATTCCCGATTCGATTAAGGCGCGAACCACCCAGGCGGTATCCCACACGGGAGAGACGCAGGGCTGCACCCAGTAGGTGGCTTCGGTTTCCACGCCGAAACGCTCGATCGCCTGAAATCCCCGTTCGACGACGGGATCGGCGACATCATACTCTAAGCAGCGCAACGCCAGCATGGAATTGAGCATCGCTGGAATAATTCCGCCCCAGTCTCCGGTGGGTTCTTGACGTTCCAACACCCACTGTTCGGCGGCTTTCAAGCCTTCTTCGCGGAAGGGAACGAGGTTTAACTGTTCGGCGAATTTAAAGCCGTTGTCGAGTTCGACGAACCAATCTCCCCAATCGCCGGTTTTGGGAAGATCGTATTTGACGTTTTCGACGCCTTCGCTGAAGAGTTCGTTTAAGTCGAACTGGGGTTCGACGGGGAAAACGGGCTTTTTGTCGAAAACGATAATCAGGGGAACGGTACTTCCTCGCGCCCAACTGGACATGTCGTAAATGCTAAAGGGGGCGTCGCCGGGAAGCAGCATAATCCAGGGGGGAATGGAGGGAAGTCCCCGCCAGTCGTAGCATCCGATGAGGGCGAGGTGCAGTTTGGTGAAGATGCGGGTTTTGCTGATTCCGCCGCGATCGCGGATGAATTTTCGGGCGTTGACGAGGGCTTCGTCGTTTCGATCGACACCCAACAACCGCAACGCCATGTACGCTTCGACGGAGGTACTGAGTTCGCCGCCGTCGCCGTAGTAGAGTTCCCATCCGCCGTGTTCTCGCTGTTCTCGACGCAGGAAGGCTTCGGCTTTGTCGAGGGGGATGCGGTGGGTGGTGTTCCAGATTTTGTGGAGTAGGATGACTTCGGCGAGCATGGTGACGTTGGATTCGAGATCTGCCCACCAGTAGCCGTTGGGATGTTGTTGGTTGAAGAAGTAGTTTTGGATGTTTTGGATGCCTGCGATGAGGCGTTCTGGGGTGATTTGGAGGGCTGAGGTTTCGGTGTTTTGCATCAGCTTTTTTTGGGGATAGACTGTTGAATATTTTGCCGTATTTTTGGGAGGTTCACCACATATACACAGAGGACACAGAGGTTTTTTAGGGGTTTGTAGGTTGGGGGGAGCGCCCGGGAAACTCAAGAGCGGCTAATTTTGATTTTTTATCGGTGTTTTGAGCATTTTGTGGTATAATTGTTTGTTGTTATTTTGAGTGATTAACCACAGAGACACAGAGGACACAGAGGGGTTTTTGGTGTTGGGTGTTGGGGTAAGAAACCGGAATTTTTAAAATGCCGGGATTCATTTTTTTTGGGTTGTTTAATGTTCTATTTTTTGAGGGTGTTTGCCGCTTCAAAGCGGGTTTCCCAGGTTTGGTAATTGGCTTGGGCTTCGCGGGCGATCGAGGAGACAGAAAGAATTTGCGAAACGCTCCAATTGATGAGGGATAAGGGGAATTTTAAGGGGCGGGCGATGTCGAGAAATAAGACGACGCGATAGCCGTCGGTACGGTTCCAGGCGGAATGGGGAAAGGTATCGTCGAATATGAGACTTTTTCCTTCTTGCCAATGGGCGACTTCTCCGTTGACTTGAATGCCGCATCGATCGCTCGGTTCGGGAACGCGAAGTCCGAGATGGTAGCGGATTAAACCTTTGTGTTTGCCGCGATGTTCGGGGATTTCTTTGCCCGGGGCGAGGATGGAGAAAAAGGCGACTTTTAAGCCGGGAATGTCTTTGATTAAATTCCAGGTTTGCGGGCAGCGATCGCAGTTATTTTGGGCTATGAAATTAAAGGCACAAAAGTAATAGGTTTTCCAGCCGTCGTCTTGGCTAATGCGTTGTTGGCGCGGCATAATATCTTGGAAGTTGGGCAGTTCGCCGACGCGATCGAGGATTTGGTCGAGTTCTTCTCGAATGAGATGCCAGTTGGCTTCGAGTTTTTTTGACCAGGGAAATTGTTCGGTTGTGAAAAATACGGAATCACCCACGAGGGAATATTTTGGGACTAAATTTTCGAGTTGACGAACGGGGGGCGTGTTGACGATAGTTTTAACCCAATCTTTCACGATAGACTCTCCTTGGTTGTCTTGATTTTTTGGGGTTCAAGCGTTACCGACAATTGAGCGAAAGACAAACTTCTTGTTCGACGGAAACCCCGGCTAAAAACTGGCGATCTTCGCTGATGTGGGGGAATTTGAGATGGTGTTCGGGTATGCCATTGCCTAACAACCGCTGGCGGACGAGATCGAAACTTCCTGAAGCCAAGACGCGCAAACGGGGCGGCGGCACTTGACTGCGCCGTTTGAAAGCGTAAGAGGTGTGAATATCTTGTAAGTGGCGATCGAACTGTTCGAGAAACGCCTGGGGATTCTTCAAGGTTTGACCTGGCGAAAGTTCGATATTAACCAAATAAGGGGGCGGCGTTTCATTATCGGCGAGGGTAATGCAGAAGTTTTCTAGGGAGATGTTGAATTCTTGCTGCAATTTCGCCATGACTTGTACGGCGTGGAATTCAGTGGTTTTTTCGCTGGTGGAGGATAGCAATCCCCCTCGGCGATGGCGAAAGGTGATGATGGGAGTTGGGTGACAGAATCCCACGACTTCCACGATGTCGCCGATGTCGTAGCGATATAAGCCGTTATAGTTGGTGACGAGGATGCGATAGTGTTCTCCGATTTGGACTTCTTCGGCGAGGAGGGTTTTTGGTTGTTCGAGATGCCATTGGTGGGAGGGAACAAACTCGAAAAATCCCGATTCGATGGCCAGGATACTGCCGCTATCGTTGAGGTGGTGATAAATGCCGAAGATAGCTTCTGAGGAGGAATAGATACCGCCAAAGACGGGAATATCGCCGAAGTATTCGGGAAATCGCTGTAAGTAGAAATCGGAGGTTCCTCCCAAGGCGGTACTGACAACGGAGAGATTCGGCCAGGCTAAAATCGGCGTGAGGCGTCCGAAGCGATCGAGGGTTCGACGTAGTTGGCGGGCGCGTTGGGGGGCGGGAGAGAGTTGCCGTTCGAGGTTCGATCGCAAGTCGGGTTCCAGGTTCAACCAAGGGGCGATCGAACCCCGGTTTAAGTCTTCGATTAAAAACTCGGCGTATTCTTCAAGATACTGCGCCAGTTGCAAGGCCAACACGGGAAAGTTCGCCCCGATAACGCGAGTGTGGGGGTTGTTGAGGGCAAACAGCAAGCAGACGTAATGACGCGCCAAGCCATCACCGATTTTGAGGGCTTCGTAGGGGGACGCCAACAGAGTCCGTTCGAGGAAGTCGGCGTTTCGCAGATGGTTGACGCTGATGGGTCCGTAAGGAATTCCCCCCTCGGTTTCGCCGAACAATTCGATCGAACTCGTCACTAGCAGTTGTCCGAGCGATCGCCCCGTCGTTCGCAGGGCTTCGAGACCGAAACACATCCCCGTCCGATGGGCTTTTCCCCGCATTCGCTTGGCTTGTGCGGTAACGGGAATGAGTTTTTTCTTGCCCGTCGAACCGCTCGTCATGTTCATACACAGCACGCGATCGCTGGTGAGAACGTTCGACTTACCTCGGGCAACTTTTTCAGTGTAAGGCTGATGGTCTGCATAAGAGAGAACAGGAACCCGCTTTAAAAAGTCCTCGACGCTGCGAATTTGGCTGAATTGATACTGACGACCGAATTCGGTGTTCTGGTGACGCCGTACCAGCGACAGTAAAAACTCTTCTTGTACGCGGTTCGCCTGCTGGGTTTTTCGTAGAAACTGCCCCGTTATCAATTTGGCGTAGGGGCTGAGGAGGGTTTGAATAATCTTGTACATGAAAGTCGCTTCCGTCGAAACGAGGGGTAAAGGGTAGGGGTGAGGCAGTTGCGGAGGTTAGCGGTGAAGTTTATGACTGGCCAGTTGCAGCAAGGCGCTGGCGATCGCGATTTCGGCGGCCACGAGAAATACGTCAGTATAGCCGCTTTTCCAAATTCCCCCGAGAAGAATCGGCGCGAAAAACTGTCCCAAGGCGGCAAACCCCGTCCCCAACGCCAAAAGGGTCGATCGATTGTTCTCGGAGACGAGATCGAGGAGGAGGTTGTACAGGTTGGGCATCACCAATCCGAAGCCGACGCCGAAGCCAAAAGCCGCCACTAATGCCAATCCCAGATTATTGACGATAGGAATCGTCGCCACGGTGAGGGCGATCGCACCGAATCCCAAGGCGGCGGCACCGATCGATCCGAACCGCCGCGCGACGGTGGTGGTACCGACAGCGGCGATAATGGCGGCACCGATGGCGCGAGTGGCCAAAATCACGCCGTTGGTGGGGGCGTCGGCACCGATGGCGTCTTGGAAGTATTGCGGTGCGTAGGCGATGACGGTGTAGAACACCACGGAGGTGGCGGCGAGGTTGAAAAACAAAACCAGCATTTTCCACTGTCGTAAATCTCGCCCCACGGAAGCAAGGGATACGTCGCCGAGAGTTTTGCTGCTGGATTTCGGTTCTTTGACGATTAGCAGGGTGGCGATCGCGACGGGAAAGGCGAGTCCGTAGAGGCTAAAGGCGTATTGCCAACCGAACGCCCCGAGTCCCCCCGCCATTAAGGGAACCACCGTTGTCGTCAGGGAAATGGCGCTGGTGGTATATCCAATCAGGCGCGATCGCGTTTCGCCGTCGAACCAACTGGCCACCAATCCCAAACTCGCCGCCGAAATGCCGCCGTTGGCGACGCCGACGAGTCCCCGCACCACCAGCAACGGCGTAAAGCTTCGCAGGAATCCCCCCATCATGCCGAAAACGGCGAATCCGAGGAGAGACGAGACGAGAATGCGTCGTTTGCCGATGCGATCGGCCAGCAAGCCTAAAATCGGACTGGCGAGGGCGATGCTCAATCTGGGGGCGCTCACCAGCAGTCCCGCCCAACGGGCATCGAGGGCGAGTTGGTCTACCATGTCGGGAAATACGGGCGCGATCGCCGCTCCCGTCAGGGTAGTAATGCAAGCGGCCACCATCAACACGGCTAAAACGGGCTTTT
Organism: Baaleninema sp.; assembly: GCF_049974805.1. Lineage (NCBI taxonomy): Bacteria > Bacillati > Cyanobacteriota > Cyanophyceae > Oscillatoriales > Oscillatoriaceae > Baaleninema > Baaleninema sp. The sequence continues at coordinate 57,486 of NZ_JBNGCO010000006.1, read as the reverse complement.
GTTCGGGGGAAACGCCCGTTATTCTGGGTTTTTCTGTCGGTCGAACGCGATCGAGTTTGGTTGAATTCGGCATTGGCCTCTTGGAGGGGGAGACACAGTGAACAGTGGACAGTGGACAGTGGACAGTGGACAGTGGACAGTGGACAGTTAGCGGTTCGCTGACAAGGATGCGATTGGGTATATTACCATTTAGTTATCAAAATCGCCGCCTGGGTGTGTGGTTCGGCATCAAAAGAACCCCAGTATCTTAACGATACGGGGGCTTTTTGTGCGTTTCGTTCCCGTTTCGACCTCTCGAAAATCCTCCCTATTTTTCCTTGACAAATTCGCAGTTTTATGTATAAGGCGACAGGGAGAAGCGATCGCTTTTGGGGAATTACAGGAATTTTAGAAAGCCTTCGGGGTATAAAATTAGTTCGTTCGATCGAAACTTTTCAATGTCGATCCACAGGGCTTCTTTTTTGCGTTTTCCTTCAGAAAAAGGGATGCGATCGATTTTGTAAAATTCCGGATCGGCAAAATCGCAGCGATACAATTGAATGAGTTCGTGTCCGGTTTTCCCTTTAAATTTAAAGATATTCTCGACGCATCCCAAATATTCAATATTTTTTAAATCCGCTTGAATTTCTTCTTGAAATTCTCGTTCTAGGGCGTCGATGCTCAGTTCTCCGAAATCGACGCCGCCTCCCAAAGCGCGATAAAACGTCTTTTTTTTGACCGGATCGAATCCTTCTCCTAAAAACAATCGATCGCCGTCGCGAATTAATCCCAAGGCTAAGACGCGAATCGAATTATATTTACCCATGAAAAACTGAAAGGGAACTGCAAGCTGAAACGACGTTCTCAACCTTCTATTGTCGGTTCAATTGAGGCGCGAAACCCAACGTTGTCGCGGTTGGGTTTCCGTGGCTCGATCGATTTTCAGCCACCGTTAATTATAATCCGCAAACTGCGCTTCATGAGACTCGGGAATCGGCCAGTCTTCGTTTTGTCCGCCGATAATCAACCGCTCGATCGCCACGTAATCGAGACTCAACTGGCGCAGGGCGTTCGCCAAAACATCGATGGCGATCGCATCGCTGGTTCCCAAATCGAACCAACAGCGTCCCCAATTGGCTTGATACTCGAACTCACCCATATTGTGCATCAACGCCAACATGGAATCGTCCGCCACGCGATCGCTATAGTCCATATAGCTGATTTCTAAGCCTTCTTCTTGAATTTGCAGGTTTTCGGCGTTGAAACCTCCCAGTTTTCCCAAGAAAAACCAAGAATCGAAAAGTTCTTCAATATACTGCTGTTCCTGGGGCGACGGCGTGGTGCTGAATTCGATCCAAAACCAAACGTCGAAGGGATTGAATTCGCGAAACTGAACTTGCATACTGGACGGGCGCACGAGTTGAGCTTTCCTAGGATACCTCACGACGCCTCGGCTGCGTCACCGTTTTCCTCCACTTCCCGCTGAGCTTTGTTCCGTTCCCGTTCGATTTGTTCGACTAACTCCTCAAGAAGCTGTTCCCGCATCGCCAAAGCTCGATCGAACCACGCCAAACTTTCCGCGTGTTCCCCTTTCTCCACATAAATCTGAGCTTTGAGATACATCACTTCCGGATTGTTCGGCGTCAGTTCCAAGGTTCGATCGACCGCTTCCATCGCCTCCTCGAGACGTTCCAAATCGCGATATCCCACCGCTAACCCCCGTTGCGCCAAATATTCCGGGGCGGCGTGTTCTCGCAACCGTTCGATGGGGCGATCGGGATTGGCGAAGGGAAGCGACACCGCTAACATCAAATCCATGTAACCCTTGATGATGTTGAGTTCGGGATCGGTGGCGTCTTCATCAGCGGCGCGATCGAGATGTTGAAACACTAACTGCAACTTCTGCAACGCCTTGGGAACGCCGCGCACCACCCCTTCGGTTTTGAGGATATACCCCCCTTCTAAAAAGTGACCCACCGCTAAATAAATATTTCCTCGTAGGGGATCGTTTTCCAGCAAAGCCTCAGCAGCGGCGATCGTCGCAGCGGCGTACTCTTGAAACTCCGTCTCGAGTTCGTCCGGTTCCTCGAGGTAGAGTAGCGACGCTTTCATCGCCGGAACGATGGGATCGTCCGCTTCGCTATTGAGAGCGTCATCTAAATAGGCTTCTGCGTTGGGATAGTGGCTGTCTTTAAAAAACGCCTCGAACGCCTTTTCCGTTTTGTCGCCGATGTCGTGGGGATTTTCGCTGCGAAACGGATCGCCTGCGATCGCCACAGACGCCAGCGAACTCACCGCCAGCATCAACCCACTGACACCGCCGACGAGGATCGATCGCGCCGAAGCCGAGGGTCGATCGCCTCCGAAAATCCCTTGCGTCATCATGGTTTCAGGAACTCCCACAACTCCATCCGTAAGTATAGTTCAGGGATTTCCGCATTGCCCACTCTGTACGCGGAGAGCCGGGGAGAGAAAGGGGTAGGGTGCTGTGACGCGGCCGAAGAATGGCGCCGAAATCCGGTCAATGGACTGTTACCGCGTCACGCACCGCCCCATCATCCCCTCATCCCATCATCCCCTCATCCCATCATCTCCTCATCCCCGCATCACTTCCATCCCGCGCGATCCATAATCATGAGGGCTTCAGCGTTGTTTTTCCCGAAAATTCCCGCGTTGAGAGAATCCTCTTTGAACCCGCTGTATTTTTCCAAAAACGGATTGTCTAACTCCGCCTCTTCCACCACAGGAAACTCGTTATTTCCTTTCGCAAACACCGTCTGCGCCTCGGGACTCACGAGATATTCGATAAACTTGACCGCATTCTCGGGATGGGGTGCGTTGGCCACAACTCCCGCCCCACTGATGTTCACGTGGGTTCCCCGTCCGTCTTGGTTCGGGAAGAACATATCGATTTTTTCGGCGATCGCCCGATCTTCAGGATCGTCCGAGTTCGCCAACCGCGCCACGTAGTAGCTGTTCGCCACAGCGATATCAGCTAAACCGTCGGCCACGGCGCGAATTTGAGCGGTGTCGTTTCCTTCGGGGGGACGGGCGAAGTTTTCAACCACCCCTTTGACCCATTCTTCCGTGGCTTCTTCGCCGTTGGCGGCTAAAAGCGAACCCACGAGGGATTGGTTGTAAATATTGTTCGACGATCGAATCACCAGTCTCCCTTTCCATTTAGGATCGGCTAAATCTTCATAAGTCGAAAGTTCGCTAGGATCGACCGCCTCTTTGTTATAAATGATGACGCGAGCGCGTTTGGAGAGTCCGAACCAGTGACCTTCTCGATCGCGCAGGTTCTCGGGAACTTTGCTTTCAAGGATTTCCGATTCGACGGGTTGTAAGATTCCCGCTTCTTGCGCCCGCCACAACATCCCCGCATCGACGGTAATATAAACGTCTGCGGGGCTGTTGGCGCCTTCGCTCTTGATGCGTTCGATGAGTTCGTCCCCTTTGGCTTCTACGAGGTTCACTTCAATTCCCGTTTGTTCGGTGAAGTTGTCGTAGAGGCTGCGATCGGTGTCGTAGTGGCGGGACGAGTACAGGTTGACCACTTGTTCGCCGTTTCCGGTTCCGGTAGCGGCTGAGGAAGTGTCGGGGGCGTCGGGTTGCGCGGTGCAGCCGACGACGATCGCCACCACTGCACTGGCCAAACCCAGCCAAAAGTATTTGAATCGTTTCATGGTTCGGTCTGCTTTAGTCTAGAATTTTTTTCAATTGCGAGACGGATCGATCGGTCGATCGACAGTGATAAAAAGGCTCGAAACAGAAATATACTTTATCGCTCTAGCTTTTCTATTGCAATAGTATCTCAATTAAAAAATCCTGTTGAGAAACCGGGTTTCGTGAAAGAAACCCGGTTTCTGGATGTTCAGTCAGAATTTTCCGGTTATCGACGCCAAACGGCGAGACCTTTAAACGTTAGGTCTCGACGCGCCGTTTAGCTTCTCGTTCAAACCACTCGAGAACTTGTTCGATGGTAATCTCGGCGATAGGTTTTTCGCTTTCGGCGGAAATCTGACGCAGAGGTTTAAGGGAAGACACGATGAGATTGCTAAAAAAGGTGACGAAACTGGCGTCCATGTCAACCTGTTGGTGAATGTTGCGATCGCGCTGTACCCAGTCCGCCACGAGATCGGGGGTAATCTCTTCGATGTCCATCCCCCGTTCGGCGGAAATTTGACCGAGCGATCGAAGTGCGTAAATCGTCACCCGCGCCAAAAACTTCTCCTGAGACGAGAGCAGCGCTGCTTCGACTTTCGCAGCTTCTTCGGGGTTGAGGAATTCAACGGTAATCGGTCGATTGGCTGTCATGATGAGGAATTGCGCGTTTCCAACTATCCTATCGCGATCGACTTCTCAACGCAGGGTTGAAGAGAGAACCAGAACCACCCATCGTAAAGCTTTGTAAAAAATACTTGATAGGATGTGTCAGCAAAATTGAGAAGCCACAGGAAGGGACGCAGCGATCGAATATCTTACCAACTCTCCCATTAAAGCCGTTTGGCAAGAACACTATCGACAACGTGCAGCAACACTGACTTATTGACAGTCAATAGACAGCTTCAGTTGAGAGTGGTAGTCTGATGACAGCTAGAGGAACAACAAGTTCAAATGTCGATTTGATAAGCGATCGGGCGATCGCAACTCGTGACAAAACTGGCGATTTCAACCCGACTCGATCGACAACTGAGTTTTCCCTAGTCCCCACTGCCTACTTTTGGAGAAGCATCATGGCTACGACTACAGTTCGGGAAGTCCAACCGCAACAACTGCAAACCGCAGACTGCCAAGCTTGCTTGTCGCTCAACTGTCCCCTGAGCGGTTCGGCTGAATCTCCCGTAACGATGTGCAGCAGCTATCGTACCGCCAACTGCGCCCTCTGCGTCAACAAAGCCTGCGCCCTCAACGGCACCCTGGAATCTCCCGTCATGTCCTGCGACGGTTTCCAACCTGTTGGTGCTTAGTCGAGACAAAACGAACTCCAGTTGTTCGTGAAGTAATTTGCCCTAAACCCTCATTGCCTACTTTTGGAGAAGCATTATGGCTACCACTACGGTTCGCGAAACCCAACCGCAACAACTGCAAACGGCGGACTGTCAAAACTGCCTAACCCTCAATTGCCCCCTGAGTGGTTCGGCTGACTCTCCCGTAACCCTGTGCAGCAGCTATCGTACCGCCAACTGCGCTCATTGTGTCAACAAAGCCTGCGCCCTCAACGGCACCCTCGAATCTCCCGTCATGTCCTGCAACGCATTCCAACCCGTTGGCGCTCGGTAAAACCGCTGGCTGCGCCACGAGAACTGTTACCCGACGTTAACCGTCGCGTAAAGTTCTCAGCCAGAGATTGATAAAAGATCGATCGCGAGTTCGAGAGACGAGATTTTACCCTCAGCTGTTACCGTTTCTCGGACTCACCTCACCCTCGTCTTCATCCTCCTTCAACTGAATCAAATAGCCGCAGCGGTTCTCACCCTTAATCATCCAGTGCGTGCGTCGCACGTGACAGTCCGGTAACGCCCGCGCGAACATATCTAACTCATAGCCGCACACGCTCGGAAACGACTCCGCCACATTAGAGATCGCACAATTATACTCAGCAACCACAAATTGCGGCGCAGCGTTGTCCTCCTCCGCCTCCAGTTCCACCAATTCCGCCATATAACCTTCCACACGGCGGAGTTCCACCAAATTTTCCACCCGTTCCCGAAGCGGCGCTCGACCGAGTTTCTGACGATAGAACTCCGCCTTGCGTTTCCATTGCTTCCCGAGAACCTTGCCCATCTCGTCTTGACCGACCGTTTCAGCCAGCGTATCGAGCAAAGACACCGCGAACTCGTCGTAATGATTGGGAAAGCGTTCGCGTCCAGCACTCGTGAGTTCGTAAACGTGCTGCGGGCGTCCCATCCCCGCCTGCACCGAACGATGTTGAATCAGGTTTTCTCCTTCTAAATCCTTCAGATGGCGGCGAATGGCCTGCGGGCTGATTTTCAACGCCTCGGCCAAGGTCTGCGCTTTCGCTTGCCCGTATTTGAGCAAGTATTGCAGAATGTCGCCTTTCGTGGAACTATGCTGAGTGGTCGCCCTCGTCATGGTTATGCCCAAACCCATTGCAGCAACGTATTATAAGAATTATCGATTTCGACTTTGACAACAAGGGTGTTGCTAAAGTAACCTTAATGTAAGGAGTAAAACAACACCCGTGTTGCTTTACACTCCATTATAGACAGAAGTTGTTTGAATCAAGTGTCATATGAACGCACCGACGAGTCCCCAGCCGGCAACCGACAAGAATTTAGAAGCGATGCGGAAGTTTTCCGAACAGTACGCCAAGCGCACCGGAACCTACTTCTGTTCGGACTTAAGCATCACCGCCGTGGTCATCGAAGGGTTAGCCAAGCACAAAGACGAGTTAGGTGCGCCGCTGTGTCCTTGCCGGCACTACGAAGACAAAGAAGCCGAAGTCAAAGCGACCTATTGGAACTGTCCCTGCGTGCCGATGCGAGAGCGCAAAGAATGTCACTGTATGCTGTTCTTGACCGAAGATAACGACTTCGCCGGAGACAAGCAAGACATTACCATCGACGAAATCCGCGCGACGACCGATCGCATGAGCGCGTAACGCTTTTTTCAATCCTATGGCTTCGAGGTTAGCCAGAAGCTGCTAAATTATTCGATCCCCTTTCAATCCCCCTTCAATTTCACTTTAAATCCTACCGTTTCCTTACCTTTTCCACTCAACCGCCGTTCGTAAGAGAGAGATCGATCGATGAGTGCGACCGTCAAAACCCTAGTCAACCAGCCCTACAAATACGGTTTCGTAACCGATATCGAAACCGAAAGTGTACCGCCCGGATTAAACGAAGACGTCATCCGTGCCATTTCCGCCAAGAAAAACGAACCGGAATTCATGTTGGAATTCCGTCTCAAAGCCTATCGCCAATGGCTGAAGATGGAAGAACCCAACTGGCAACACGCCAGCTATCCCCCCATCAACTATCAAGATATCGTCTATTACTCCGCTCCGAAAGTAAAAGGCGACCAGAAAAAACAAAGCCTCGACGAAGTCGATCCCGCCCTTCTCGACACCTTCGAGAAACTGGGAATTCCCCTGTCCGAGCAAAAACGCCTCGCCAACGTCGCCGTCGATGCCATTTTCGACAGCGTATCGGTGGCGACGACGTTCAAAGAAAAACTCGCCGAAGCCGGGGTCATCTTCTGTTCGATTTCAGAAGCCCTGCAAGAACACCCCGAACTGGTGAAAAAATACATCGGAAGCGTGGTTCCAGTCGGCGATAACTACTTCGCCGCCTTGAACTCCGCCGTCTTCACCGACGGTTCCTTCGTCTTCATTCCCAAAGGCGTGAAATGTCCGATGGACTTGTCGACGTACTTCCGCATCAACAACGGCGAATCGGGACAGTTCGAGCGTACCCTCATCGTCGCCGAAGAAGGGGCATCCGTCACCTACCTTGAAGGCTGCACCGCTCCCATGTTCGACACCAACCAGCTTCACGCAGCAGTTGTGGAACTGGTGGCACTCGACGACGCCGAAATCAAGTACTCCACGGTACAAAACTGGTTCGCCGGAGACGAAGAAGGCAAAGGTGGAATTTACAACTTCGTCACCAAACGGGGGTTGTGCAAAGGCAAGAACTCCAAAATCTCCTGGACGCAAGTAGAAACCGGTTCCGCCATCACCTGGAAATATCCCAGTTGCGTCTTAGTCGGCGATAACTCCGTGGGTGAGTTTTACTCCGTCGCCCTCACCAACAACCGCCAGCAAGCCGACACCGGGACGAAAATGGTGCATATCGGCAAAAACACCAAAAGCACCATTATCTCGAAAGGGATTTCGGCTGGGAAGTCGAAAAACAGCTATCGCGGCTTAGTGAAAATGGGGCCGAAAGCCTCCGGTTCCCGGAACTACTCCCAATGTGACTCGATGTTAATTGGGGACAACGCGGAAGCGAATACGTTCCCCTACATCGACGTCAGCCACAACGAGGCGCGAGTCGAACACGAAGCTTCCACCTCCAAAATTGGTGAGGATCAGTTGTTCTACTTCGCACAGCGGGGGATTTCGGAAGAAGACGCAGTGTCCATGATTATCAGCGGATTCTGTAAAGATGTCTTCAACGAGTTACCGATGGAATTTGCGGCGGAAGCCGATAAATTGCTGAGCTTGAAACTCGAAGGAACCGTCGGTTAATTCAATTGCATCAGGTGGGTGTTGCAGCCCACCTGATTCTTCTCTCCGAATTATTCTCTCCGATTCGATCGGTGAGGTACGCGACGGCGCAAAACTTTCGGGTATAACCAACAAATCATGTAACGAATTCCCGTAGGGTGCGTGACGGTGGCGAAGAAGCTTCGGGAATCTCCGAAAAATGGAATTTCCGCCGTCACGCACCGCCCCCCAAATCAGAAACATAACGGCGTCACCAAATTCAATTCCGTTCAATTCCGTTCAATTGATGTATTGATGTGTCGGAAAAATCCAACCATCGGTGCGTGACGGCGGAATTAATTTTTTGAGAATTCAGCGAAACGGGTTGCACCGCCGTCACGCACCCTACCGAAAACAACATCCAAAAAGATTTCAATTCCTGTCGATTTCTAAACCCATGATTGTCGAAAACGCACCCACCATTCTATCCGTCAAAAACCTCACCGCCAACGTCGAGGGAACTCAAATCCTCAAAGGCTTGAACCTGGAAATCAAAGCCGGAGAAATTCACGCCATTATGGGGCCGAATGGTTCCGGAAAAAGCACCTTCTCCAAAATTCTCGCCGGACATCCTGACTACGAAGTAACGGGGGGCGAAGTCATTTACAAAGGACAAAACCTCCTCGAACTCGAAGCCGACGAACGCGCCACCGCAGGCGTTTTTCTCGCCTTCCAATACCCGATTGAAATCCCCGGTGTCAGCAACCTGGACTTTCTCCGCGTCGCCTACAACTCCCACCGCAAAGCGCAAGGTTTAGAAGAACTCGACACCTTCGATTTTGAAGATCTCGTTGAAGAAAAACTCGACGTCGTGAAAATGAGAGCCGAGTTCCTCAACCGCAGTGTCAACGAAGGCTTTTCCGGTGGGGAGAAAAAACGCAACGAGATTTTGCAAATGGCGCTCCTCGAACCCACCCTTTCCATTCTCGACGAAACGGATTCCGGGTTGGATATCGACGCGCTGAAAATCGTCGCCAACGGGGTGAACCAACTGGCCACAGAAGACAATTGCACGCTGATGATTACTCACTATCAGCGGTTGCTGGACTACATCGTTCCGGATTTCGTTCACGTGATGTACGACGGACGGATTATCACCAGCGGCGATAAAGATTTAGCCCTGAAACTGGAAGAGCAGGGTTACGATTGGGCGATCGAACAATTTGCAACGGTGGGGGTATAAATGAGTCCTGAAACGATTACTAAACAACAAGTTTCGTCGCTCACCCAACTGCTGAACCTGCGAGAACCCCTCGCTACAGAGGTGACGGCGCTGAAAACTCTGCGAGATCGATCGGAAGCCTGGGTGCGAGAACTGGCGATTCCCACGACGCGCGATGAAGAATGGCGCTTTACCGATTTGTCGCCGCTGCTGAACGTGGAATTCAACACCGCGCCGTCGGTAGAGGTAAATCGATCGCGCATCGAAACTTGTCTGCTTCCGGAAGCGCCGCAAAGTCGGCTCGTTTTCGTCAACGGTACCTATACCGAAAGTCTATCGGACGTTCGGGCGTTGCCAGAGGGTGTTTGGGCGGGGAACGTCAGCGCACTTCCCCCCGAGAAACAAGAGAAATTGGGCGACTATATCGCCCAACATCCGAACCACGGTGAAGTCTTTACCGCGTTGAACTCCGCCAGCTTTACCGATTTGGCGATCGTCTGGGTTCCGCGCGGAAAAATCGTCGAAACGCCGCTGCAACTGATATTTGTAGCGTCTCCGACGGATAAAGCGATGCTGACGCAACCCCGCTGTCTGGTGGTGGCGGAAAGCAACAGCAGCCTGACGCTGGTTGAAGAGTACGTTTCCACCACTGAAGGCTGTCCCGATTCCCAAGGCGTCGCCTATTTCAACAACGCCGTCACGGAAGTGTGGCTGCACGAAAACGCGGAAGTGAACCACGTGCGCCTCGAACGGGACAACGGTTCGGCGTTCCACATCGGTACCACCGCCGTCACCCAAGCCCGCGACAGTCGCTATCACTGCCACGCTTTGACGCTGGGGGCGCAGCTTTCGCGACATAACATCGAAGTCAACCAAACCGGGGAAGGGACGACCACCACGTTAAACGGGTTGACCCTCATCGGCAAAACGCAAACCGCCGATACCCACAGCACTGTTGCTTACAACTATCCCAACGGAACGGCGAACCAACTGCACAAGTGCATTGTCGGCGATAAAGCCCACGCCGTCTTCAACGGGCGTATCGTCGTCCCCCAAGCGGCGCAGATGACCAACGCCAGCCAACTCAACCGCAACCTGTTGCTGTCGCCGAAGGCGCGAGTCCACACGAAACCGCAGTTGGAAATCGTCGCCGATAACGTCAAGTGCAGCCACGGCGCGACGGTGAGTCAACTCGAAGCGGACGAGGTGTTTTATCTGCAAAGTCGCGGTTTGGACAAAATCACTAGCGAAAATCTCCTCGTGGATGCGTTTGCGGCGGAAATTCTGCAAGAGGTTCCTTTGGCATCCTTGCAGAAAACCATCGCCCAATGCGTCGCTTGTCGCGTCGAGTTGTAATGTCGAGTTGTAATCTCGAAGTCTGGGTTCTCCAACGACTCGTTAATCGTTAATCTAGAACTATCTAGCAGTATACCGAGCGAACGTCTGAACGCTGAAGCCCCAACATGACTCTTGCTACCGAAAAAACCTTAGCCGATCGCGTGCGGCAGGAATTCCCGATTTTGCACCAGCAGGTTCACGGGAAACCCCTGGTGTACCTGGATAACGCGGCGACATCCCAGAAGCCGAACGCGGTTCTCGACGCCCTAGAACACTATTACAAATTCGATAACTCCAACGTTCATCGAGGCGTCCACGCCCTCAGCGCCCGCGCCACGGAGAACTACGAAGCCGCCCGCGATAAGGTGGCAGCTTTCGTCAACGCCACTTCTCGCAACGAAATCGTTTTTACCCGCAACGCCAGCGAAGCCATCAACTTGGTAGCCTATTCCTGGGGGGCGAACAGGCTGCAACCGGGAGACGAAATTATCCTCTCGGTGATGGAACACCACAGCAACCTGGTGCCTTGGCAGTTGGTGGCGCAGCGCACTGGGGCGGTGTTGAAATTCGTCGAAATGACGGAAACGCAAGAGTTTGATTTCGAGCAGTATCAAAGGCTGTTGTCGGAGAAAACGAAACTCGTCGCTGTGGTTCACGTCTCGAATACCCTCGGCTGCATCAATCCGGTTCGCGAGATTACCGAACTGGCGCACCAACGGGGGGCGAAGGTGTTAATCGACGCCTGCCAAAGCATTCCGCATATGCCCATCGACGTGCGGGAAATCGGTTGTGATTGGCTGGTGGCGTCGGGACATAAGATGTGTGCGCCGACGGGAATCGGGTTTTTGTATGGCAAGTTGGAGATTCTCGAAGCGATGCCTCCGTTTTTGGGCGGCGGCGAGATGATTGCTGATGTGGAGTTGGAAGCATCGACTTATGCTGAACTGCCTCACAAGTTTGAGGCGGGAACTCCGGCGATTGGGGAGGCGATCGCGCTGGGGGCGGCGGTGGATTATTTGATGACTCTCGGGATGGATAAAGTCGCGGAGTACGAACATGAGTTATGTCGGTATTTGTTCGATAAACTCTCGACGGTTCCGGGGATTACGGTGTACGGTCCGCAACCGAAAGCGGACGGCAGCGGACGGGCGGCGTTAGCGTCGTTTACGTCGGCGGACGTTCACGCCAACGATCTTTCGACGCTGTTGGACGAGGCGGGTATCGCCATCCGCACGGGGCATCATTGTACGCAGCCGTTGCATAAGATTTTAGGGCAGTCTTCGACGGCGCGGGCGAGTTTGTATTTTTATAATACTCGTGAGGAAATCGATGGGTTTGTGGCGGCGTTGAAGGAGACGATCGAGTTTTTCAAGAACATCATGGGTTAGAACTGCCAGCGATTCAGATGTTCGTTACGTTCAAAGGGTAGGCGATATTGCCTACCTTTTTTTGTTGGAAAAGGATGGCGTACTTCATCGGTTGGGGAAATTTCTCACCACAGAGACACATCCCACCTTAACCCCCCTTTCTAAGGGGGGTTGGGGGGATTGTAGGGTTGGGAAAAACTGCTGTTTGAGATGAGGATGGAGTATAAGCCCTGTCGCTGAGTTGTCTAGATTTGACGAGTTGTCTGTCCGGAATGATTTCGCTAGAGTTAAAACACAGAATTTCTGGGAGATACGCTGATGTTTGATTGGTTGAATTCTCTGTTGGGACGCCATCCGGAGCGCGTCAACGCGGATGTTGAAATTTATACTTGGCAGACTTGTCCGTTTTGTATTCGCGCGAAGTTGCTGCTGTGGTGGAAAGGGGTGAAGTTTACGGAGTATAAAATCGACGGTAATGAGGAGGCTCGCGCGAAAATGGCGGAACGTGCGAACGGACGCCGTTCGGTGCCGCAGATTTTTATTAACAACGAGCATATTGGCGGTTGTGACGATCTTTATGAGTTAGACAGTCAGGGGAAACTGGATCCGATGTTGGCGTGATATGACGGATGTGATACGCCATCTTGGGTGTTGAGGCGGCGGGAGACCCCCGGTATCTGCGAGATGCTGGGGGTTTTGTTTCGGGTGCATAATTTTGACAGCGATCCCGATAGATTAATAGATTGGATGGGGAGAAGCCCGTTCGTAAATAACCCAGTCTCGGCTAGAGGTGGAACTCCCCACAGGGTTTGTATTCAAATTCACCCAGGGTAAGGATTCATGAAACTGCGATCGCGAACGTTGTTAGAGAAGTTTTCGGCGTTTATTGTTACGGATAGTCGAGAGTCGGTGCGCTGGTCGATCGATCGGGAAGCGCAACGGCATTTTCAGCAACTTTTAAGGCAAAATTCTGAGGGAAATGAAAGGGAGTGGTTCTCGATATTTTGTCGAGATTTGCTGGAGAATCCCGAGAATCGCTTGACGAAGTTGCACTTACTTTCTTATTTTCAAGATGTTTGCAGTGGAGTGGCGTCTAAAATCAATGCTGCGCCGTGGTTTAGAGTTTTATATCCCGAACTGCAATACGGACAGATTTTTTCGATGGTCAATGAATTTTTGTGGGAAGAGTTATTTTTAATTTTGAAAGTTTATAATTCAAAAGAAAGTCGGCTTAATAATTGGCTGGCTTATAAGCTAGAGAATTTGGTTAAAGAGCGGTTACGCCAGGGTAAAGAAAAGGTTAAATATACGGTTGCTGGATTGTTAAAAACTACCAGTCAAAAGGCGTTAGAAGATGCCTTAGAATTTTCGGGAATTCTAAGGCTAGATTTATGGAAAGTGAGTGAGGTTCATTTCCGTAAAATCATTTTAAATGTTTCGGATAATTCTAGAAAAAATCAAGAATATTTTCAGGCATTACGCTGTTATAAACAAGTTTTAGCCGGACAGCCTGTTGCTGGATTCAATCGCATTCAAAAAATAAACAAAAAAACGATAAATTTAATTCATGAATGTTATAATAATCTAGGGACTATATCGAACGATCCCGAAGAAATGCGAAGTATATTGCAGTCTTGTCACGATATTTTAGAGCGAAGTTCGATACACTTCCATTATGTGCTGTTGTGGAAGATTTATAAAAATCGATGGTTGGAGTTTTCTGAAGCGAATCCCCCAACTGTAAAACGTTATCCTTGGCCGCCAGAGAATTGGGAACTTCAAGAAATTGCGGATATTTACAACCAGCAGCGTCCTTATCCGGCTATTTTTCCGCCAATGAATGGAAGTCAGGTTCGGGAATATTTGGAACTTTGCGATCGCGCGTTACGTCAAAGAGATATGTTACGAATAGAGTCAACGGACGATTCGTTGAAGTTTCCGGCGGGACTCGAACAGATTCAGGTTTCTGGGGAGAGTGGGGAAGAGATTTTGGGTTGGGATGAAGTCAGTTCCCCATCTCAACGAGTTTTGCGGGAGATCGATCGACTGTTGAAGGCTCAAAATCCGATCGATCGCTTGGCGATTCAATTCTCGATGGGGTTGGGACTCAATTTAGCGGATGTGGGGTCTATTTTGAACCTGGGACAGTCTCAAGTGACTCGAAAAAATCAAAAGGTGAAAAAGAGGATTCTGCAAAATATTGCGGTTCATCTGAGTGAGGAATTTGAGATTCCATTGAATACGCAAACTCTCGGACGGGAGTTATACGACCTGTTTGAGTCAACTTTGGAAAATTACTTGAAATCTGAAGTTTGGAATCATTTGGAAAGACGGTTTCAGGCGAACTTTTTTTCGGAGTTAACCTGGCTCAAACGTTGGGATACGGTATTGTGGGAATGTGGGGGTCGAGAACGAGAGGCGATCGCCGCGATTGCGAAAGAGTTTTCTGAGGAGGAAACCCGGGTGCGACAACGGTTAGATAAAATCGAACAACAGCTTTATTTAGACCTGGTTGAGGTTTATCAAGGCTACATTAAAAATGAGGGATTTTTGTGCGATTTAAAAACGCTGCCATCGACAAAAAAATCTTTTCAAAAGCTCGTAAAATACTGGATTTTAAATACTCGATTGTATTCGATGGATCTGATGTAAGTTAAAGTTCAATTATTAAAGGCTGGAAGAAAAAAGGAGGTTGCCATGAAATTTATTGGAGAATTACAACTCAGTTACCCAAATAACCTATGTATTGAAATTGATGAATTCGATTGTAAAATCGCTTGGAACGATTCTCAATTTTATTCCAATAATCTGGCTCGCTGGAATGCTTATATCAACCGATTAACGCTGAGACGGTTTGTAGAGGAATTCAGTGGAGAGGATTCGGACTTAGACGAAGCGCCTTCTGTGTGGCTCGGGGAAGAAAATACAGCATTGTTGTGGGAATTTGTCAATGGCAGTGTTGTGGAACTTAGCGATTGTCGTATTGCTTTAATTCCCAGTATGACCATCGATACAGAAGCGTTTTACGTTCCCCAAGAATGGGTGGATATTCCCGAACTTGCTGCGAATTATTATGTCGCCGTTCAAGTTTTACCGGATCATGAAATTCTTCGGATTTGGGGATTTACCACTCGCGAGATTTTGAAAGAAAATGGGGACTATAACGAGAGCGATCGAACGTATCGGATCGATCGCGATTTCGTGATTGAGAATATCATTTCTCTGTGGGTTGCTCTCGAACTTTGTCCCGAACCGTTACCGCAACTTTCACCTTTACCCCAGCTCTCTGCGAGGGAAATCGATCGATTACTGGAAATACTTTGTGAAAATCGTGAGGCTTCGCCTCGGCTAGATGTTTCGTTCGAACAATGGGGTCGTTTCTTTTCTGATTTTGATCGGGTTAACCGCTTATATCACAAACGAATTGAAAGGCAGAGAAAATCAACTCAAAAAAAGTTCGCAATTCGGTTATCTCAGTGGTTGTCCGAGCGTATGGCTGAAGGGTGGCAAACTTTAGAATCCCTAAGCCAAAATCAGCATATTGGCTTAGTTGGCGTGCGAAGTTCTCCAAGATTTCAACCGTTGAAACTCCATCCTGAAACGGTGGTCGATTTAAGCCAACATATTCAAAATACGTTGGATAAACCGGGGGAAGAAGACAGCTGTCAAAATGCGATTCGCGTTTTGGGGGAAATGGGATCGAAAAGTGTTGAGGCGATCGAATTATTGAGTCAGATTGTTCGAACGGCGAAAGATGAGAATACCCGATGGGAAGCTGCATTTAGTTTAGAACGAATTGCTCCCAACCATCCGGCTGCGAGTGTCCGACGCGCGAAAACCATCGAGTTAACAATACAATTTTCTCGTCGAACGGTGGCGTTAATTATATGTTTGATGTCTCGAGAAAATAATCGCGTGGGGGTTTGGCTTCAAGTCCGATCGATCGACCTCAACGATCGACTTCCTGCGGGGTTATGCTTGACGATTTCTTCTGAATCGGGACAGACGAAAACGGCACAGTGTCATGGTGCGGAGGGAGAGACAAGCGAACTGCTTCAACTGCGATTTCAAGGTGAGGTTGGAACGCGGTTTCAAGTGGCGGTGTCCTTGGGAGAAAATCGAGTCACGGAATATAGTTTTTTGATTTAATAAACTGACTTGATTTTGCATGATTTACATGAGAAAATAAAAATATAGACGAGCTTCATTCAAATTGTGAATGTCAGCGATCGAATTGTTTTAAATATTTATCAGGGTGACTTTGAATCGGGATTTGATGTGTCGATCGAAACTCCCTATCGAGCATGTTCTGGTAAGTTACCGCCTCGTCCTGAGATTCCTTCGCTGTATCGAGAATTACAAGTTAACTTAACTCAACTCGTTCGTATTTCTAGAGATACAGGATTTTGGCGTTCTGCTCTTGAATTCGATGAAACCTTACCCGTGAGCCGCAAAACCTCTCAAAATCGAGAGGCCTACTGGCAACTTTGTCAAGGCTTAAAACGACAACTCGAAACCGAGGTCAAAACTTGGCTCGATCCGTGGAAATTCAATTGGATAAAAATCCGCGAATCGTTAATCGAATCTTTGAACGATTGTCAAGATTTTGTCATTAAAACTGATAATCTCCTTTTATATAAGTTACCGTGGCACGTTTGGGATATTTTGCAAGAGCGGCGAGGGATTGAAGTCACGTTTGCACCCTTAGATTACCAGCGTACCATTAAGGTCGATCGACCCCGAGACCGAGATAAGCCGAGAATTCTGGCGATGATGGGGGACGACACGGGAATTGACTATACCCGCGATCGCGCAGAATTGTTGCAATTACAAACATTGGGATTAGCGGATTTACGTTTTCTGGAAAAACATCAAGTCCGAGAGTTTTTTCCCTCCCTACGGGAGTCTCAGGGATGGGATATTTTGGTGTTTATCGGTCATAGTACGACGGAAAATATCGACGGTCGAATTTTCATTGACGAACATCAAAGTATTTCGATCGAGCAATTTAAAAACTCCGTTAGAGAAGCTGCTTCCAACGGATTGCAACTGGCACTGTTTAACTCCTGTCAGGGGTTAGGAATTGCGCGAAACTTAGTAGATTTACAAGTTCCTGCGATAGTGGTCATGCGGGAACCTGTGAGCGATCGTATCGCGCAACATTTTTTAAGAGCGTTCTTAAGAGTGTATCGAGAAGGCGCATCTTTACCCGTAGCGGTTCGTCGAGCCAGGGAACAACTCGAAGACGAAGAATTCGACTGGCCGAGTGCCACTTGGCTCCCCACGATTTTCAGAAATCCGAGTTTGGATTTACCGCTGTGGCGAGATTTTCAAAATACCTCCGGTGACTCGGCGGTTTCAACGGAAGTGAGTGCAGTTTCCGCATTTGAAGAAAGCGAACTGACCCCTGACTTGCGAAGTCCGCCGAGTCGGAGAGGTTCGAGGATACAATCTCGAAAACAACGTTTGATTAACTATGTTGTTATTCCTTTATTTGTCAGTCTTTTTGTGATTGGCATTCGCAGTTTAGGTTGGCTGGAAACCTGGGAACTGAAAGCTTACGATTTAGCGATGCAGTGGCGAATTGAACCTATGCAGATGCAAAAGGACGATCGTATCCTTGTTGTAGAAATCAATGACGAAGATATTCAATATCAGCAAGAACATAATATGCAGGGTAATGGTTCTTTGTCAGAAGAAGCACTCGAACGACTTTTAAAATATTTGAAGCAGCATAACGCCACAACAATCGGTTTAAACATTTACCGAGATTTTTCCACTTCTCCTGAGTATTCCGAACTTGCTGAAGCCATAAAAAATACTCAAAATTTATTTTTTATTTGTAATGCCAATATCAGTGAAAATATAGCAATCGATCCACCCCCTGAAATTCCAATATCGAGTCACCGGATTGGCACTATTAATATTTTAAGAGATAAAGATAAGATCGTTCGCCGCCAATTTGTTGAAATTATCAACCCGAAAAATTCAAATTGCTTAGCTGAATATAGCTTGTCTACGAATCTGGCATTACATTACTTGTATAAAAAAGGGGTTCATTGGAAACTTTTACCGCGCCAGCATCTCAAAGTCAGTTCAGTTGAACCTTTACAATTTAACTCAACAACAATATCTCCACTTAACATCCCTATCGCTGCCTATCAAGACATCAAAAATGCAGGTGCTTATCAAATTATGCTTAACTATCGAAGATACTATCGTTCTGAATCTCTGAGTGAAGTGTTTGAATCTTTACATCTTAAAAGTTTTTTAGAAAATAAGGTTAGACCTGAGTTAGTCAAAAATAAAATCGTTATAATTGGTGGAATACAAAAAACTTTTATTACGCCTTATAGTAATTTTGAAAAATCCAATGAAATTTCCAGCGTTTATTTACAAGCACAGATGGTGAGTCAAATTTTAAGTGCAGTTCTCGATGATCGACCTTTAATTAAAGTTTGGCCGCTCTGGTTAGAATTATCCTGGATTAGTCTCTGGTCATGGGTGGGTGTTGTACTCCAAATTTATGCAACCTTTTTAAAAAAGTCTCAACTCCGAATTATTGGACTTGCGGTGTTCGGATTAGGAATCGTTTACGCAGCCTTTTTTCAATTGAGTGTCTGGATTCCGCTAGTCCCTTCAGTATTGACCTTAGTATTGACACCCCTCTTGATTCGGCTAAAATCAAAGTGGATTCGCCAATAATCTAAACTCGGTAAATTTTTAGATCGAATCCCAAAAACCATGAATCTTAAAAGTTTAGCATTGACGATATTTATTTTGTCTATCTCTTCCAGTGCTTTGGCTATCTATTCACAGTCCAACACACTAGAATTTTCTGAAAATTTGCAAGATTTTAGCTTGATTCACTACGAACCTCCAGCGAATAATCCCACGGGTGAAAACCCTGATGGTGATATTGTCGATGGAGGCGAACGAGGGGGAGAAAACGAAGATATTTGTCCAACGTCGATCGCTTTAATTCCAATCGTTAGAAGTGATGGAGTTTGGGAATTGACAACGCTTTCCCATCCGCGTTTCTTTTTTGTCATTTCCAACTTACCCGAAGGTATTCAAACTGCTGAGTTTGTGTTAAGGGATGCAGATACTGAAGATCTCAATCCAGATGTTTATCGGGTGGAAGTCGCTTTACCCGATCGACCTGGAATCATCCAAGTTGAACTTCCCGAAACAGAAGACTATGCTTTGAAAATAAATCGGACATATCGGTGGTATTTAAAAATGTCCTGTTTACCGGGGGAAGAATCTCGACCATCGAGTACTTCTGTCAATGGTGTAATTTTCCGCGTTAATCCAGGGGATTATCCAGACAATCAAATTTGGTACGATCTTTTGAATAAAAGAGCAGAACAACTGATGTCTGATTTGAACAATCCAGGCTTCCGAGAAAGTTGGAATCAGTTGCTTATCGATGGCAATCTCAATGCGATCGACATCAACGAGAGCGATAGCGAGGTCGATCTCATCGATGCCACTGAATTTGAGTTGTTGCCTTGCTGTGTTCCAATCTCCGAATCTCCTTGACTCTAAAACCAATTTCCAATTATAACAAAAGGTGCCCAGTAGTAAGGATCGTCATAGTCATTTAGGGTGAGTTTTTGTGCCTCTTGAAAGACTTTAGCCTTACTCTTTTCGGGATGCTCCTTCAGTTCTGTATAAAAGTAACTGACAAATTTACGGGTCGATCGATCGGATACTTTCCATAGCGTGGCGAGGGTTGCTTTTGCTCCCGATCGCACTGCGATTCCTGCAAGTCCTAACGCCGCTCGATTATCCCCTTTTGCAGTTTGACAGGCACTCAATGCTAAAAGTTCAATGGTTTGCGGGGAACTGCGTAGTAAATTACTAAACTCGTTCGTATTGAGGAGGTTATTATAAAGTGCAATATAGGTGTTTTCAGGGTTAGAACTAAACTGTCCGTGAGTGGCTAAATGTAGAATTGAGAAGTTAGAGTTTTTCACGGCTTCACTGAGATTTAGATCGGTGAAGCGATTGTCTAATAGTTCTTCGACGACGGAAAGTCGATCGCGAATACCTGAGAGTTCTGTGCCAACATTCGGGAGGGGATCGAATCCCGTTCCTTCAATCTCGTCAGGTGGCGTTTTCATTCCTCCCGTCAGAGCTTTATATTCAGTCTGATTCAAAGACTCAGGAGGCAACAATTGTAAACCTGGATTCAACACGATCGCATAGGTTTCAATTAAATAATCTTTACCATCGTACAAGGCTGACATTGGAATATTTCGCAGTTCGCCATCTAACACAAAAACAAGTGTTTCAATCTGACTAGATTCTAAGTTGTCTCGAACGGGTTGAATGAGCTTTTGGTATATGTCATACGATTGAAGCCGAGTCCCTTCCGAAGCTTTATCGGAAACCGATTCGTAAAATTCCTCAATTTCAGTTTTAAAGGATCGAATATCTTCAAGTTCTGTAAAATAATGCTGCAATTCTCGATTGGGAAGTTTGAGAATAATCTCCAAGCGATCGCTCAAGAGAATCGCGTAAAAAACCGCCGTCCGCTCCGTCGATTCGTCCACAATTTTATCTAAATTGGTCGCTTGAATTTCCGAACAGGCATCCTGAAAATAATCGTCTAACTCGGCCAACTGTAACGCTTCGATCGCCTCTCGCGCCTTCTGGAGTTTTTCAACCGTGGGTTCCGACTGCCGATCGAGCAACAAATCGACAAATTGACGATACAGCGGTTCGACACTATCGCGGAAATTGAACTGACTTTCAGTGGCGATCGCAATTAAATCGCGGCGAATCGATTTGAGCGCATCAAACGCCTGAGAATAGGCAGAAATCGATCGCTCCGTTCGTTGCTGAGCCTTATAAATACGTCCCAATTGCCAAAACAAACGATAGTTAATTTCCGGAGCCGCATCGTTCGCCGTATCTCGCCTCGCTAACGCAATCGCTTGACGAGTTAATTGTTCGGCGTTTTCCCACTGCGATCGATCTTCCTCCAACTGTCCCCGATATCCCAACACATAGGCTTTGGCGCGATCGCTTTCGATCGTTTCCGCCTGACGTTCTGTTCGATCGAGAATTTCCTCAATTTCCGCCTCCCTCATAAACCCATAAGGATTCGCTTCATCGCCGCGTTGTTGAGAGGTGCGAAAATACTGACGAACCAGATGCAATTGCGTGTAAATACTATCTTGACTCGCTGGAAGCTGGCGAAATTGCGTTTGTAATTCAGTCCAATGTGTCGAAATTTCTGTCGTCATATCGGGGTCGAACTCTTCAAAATTTACCCACAACACCAATGCGTTAACGACTGCGCGGACGCGGTGAATTTGCTTCGGAGAATTCATCGCCTCTTGATAATGAGATTTGGCATTTTGAACCAAATTCTCAATTTTGCTTTTCTCTATCTTGCGGACGCGATAACGACGCGCTAAAGC
Source organism: Baaleninema sp. (assembly GCF_049974805.1). Taxonomy (NCBI): domain Bacteria; kingdom Bacillati; phylum Cyanobacteriota; class Cyanophyceae; order Oscillatoriales; family Oscillatoriaceae; genus Baaleninema; species Baaleninema sp. Next base: position 35,973 of record NZ_JBNGCO010000006.1, on the reverse strand, counting down.
GCGTTCGGTATCGGCTAAACTGAGTGCAATGGCGGCGCGTTCTTCAGGAAGATAATCGATTGTTTTAACCAACTCAAACAGCCAATCGAGTAGTTCTTTCGAGCCATCCACTTCAATATCTGTCGTGATATCGTTGCGTTTTTCTCGCTCCAACGTTCCCACGGCACGAAAAACGTCCGCCAAACTCCGCAAGCCTCGCATTTGAATTCTCAAATATTCAGAAATTGGTTCCGTTTCCAACTGACGATCGAACCGTTTTTTTAAAGCCTCTAGTTCCCCAGGTTGTAACGCACATTCCCACTTCCGAGATAAATCGATATCGATGGCCGGTTCGCTTTCCAAATCGCGAATGTCTAACGCCGTCAGTAACGTTTGACAGGCGCGGGGATGTAAGCCTAAGTTTTGCATCGCCGTGGCGCGATTAATTTGGCTGGCGAGGGCATTTCCCGGTTGGTTGTGTTCTGTATAAATTTGACTGGATCTTTGCCAACTTTCTAAAGCCAACTCCGAGCGTCCGATCGCCAGTTGTAACTGTGCTTGAATGTCGAGCGATCGCGCTAAAATTACACTGTTATTTTCACTATTATTATGGTATAATTTAAGCAGTTCTAGACTTCGAGAGATCGAGATTTTAGCCGCTTCCCACTGCGCCTGTTGTTGTTCGACGAGAGAGAGATTTGCCAATGCGATCGCCTGATTGAGAGTGTCGCCTTGGGATTCAAACATCGCGATCGACTGTTCGAGTAACGCCGCCGCGTCTTCGAGTTGTCCGTTTCCATAGAGTTGACTCGCGCGATCGACTAAATCTATCCCATTGTTTTGGCTGTACAGCAACGCAGAACCGTTGGGAATTCGCGCGATCGCCGCAGAAGTTACCATAACTCCCACCCACGACATTGCAAATAAAAACGCCAAACAGAATGGTAAAAAACGTCTGTGAAATTGGCGAAATTTTCGGATAAACTTGGAAAATCTTTGCGGTTGAGTCACGAGAGTTATCCTATCGATCGGTTTGCGGGTAATCGCGGTAAATCTCAGAAAAGGCTTAAGGGAAAGTGCAATTTTGAGGAGTCGATCGTGGGGGTTGACTTCTCAAAAGCTGAGTCGTCGTAGCCTCAGTGATAAACTCCACCCGGCCGTTTTCCATCAACCTCCATCCCCTCGCCGGGACGATCGATCGAGTTTTGAGGAAGTTGTTTGGATTTTACAAGAAATCGGTTGATCGATATCCTTTACGTTTCTTTAAATTTACATAAATTTCGAGTCTTGTCTCAGATCTCCGGCATCTCCAAGATGCCGGGTATCTAGAAACCTTGAGGCACACTCAATCCATCGCGTCATGTCACCTGCATAATTTCCACAAGTCTTCCCGATATAAGAGTACAAGCCAAAACGCTTCGCGAACCTTGGCTCGATCGAACCCTAGTGTTAAGGAGATGAGCAATGTCTGCTTCCATCACACTAATGCACCAAATGTTTCAAAGCCTCATCGAGGAATACCATCCCTTTGCCTCCTATGTCGGTTATGACGAGTTGGAAGATGGTTTCATCTTGTATTACCAAGGTGTAGGCGAAGTACAAGGCATGGTCATCGATACCGACGGCAACATTGTCGCCGATTCGACTGTGGGAACGACTCGATCGATGGGACTCCTCGCCGTCGGAACCACAATTTTATCGGCCTTGATGGGAACCCCCCAGAACAACTAATCGATCGCAAGATCGGCACCAGATCGCACAAGATCCCCGGCATCTCCAAGATGCCGGGGATCTGGCTTCAGATATCGCTTCAACCGCATTTTAACCCAAAAATTCCTCAACCCACTAAAAAGGGTTGTACTCCACCGAGAAATACAACCCATCTTCCTGCAAGGTTCGATCGCTCGACTCAACATCCGTCAGCGGAATTCCCCAATCCAATCGCAACAAAAAACGCTCTCCCATTTGCCACTGCAACCCCAACCCCAAACCCACTAATGTATTTGGGTCGGGATCTTCGCGGTCTCCACTGTTCCAACCCCAACCAAAATCCACAAACGGCACTACTTGTAAAAGTCCATCTACCTCAGACACCCGCAACACCGGAATTCGGATTTCTGCCGACGTAAAAACGCCATTATCGACCAACAAAGAATCCTGTCGATAGCCGCGAACGCTGCGAAATCCACCCATACCAAACTGTTCTAAAGGCATCAAGGCATCGTTGGCAAACTGCAAATCCGATCGCAGAAACAAGAGCGTATCTCGCGACAAACGACGGACGTATTGCGCCTGTCCCCGCCATGCGAAAAACTCACTGTCCGGTCGATCGTTATTCACCGTCGCATCGAATGCTCCCAACCCCAAACTTAACTGAGAACGGAACGCAAAAACCGATTCTCCACCTCGATGCGTAAAATCTTGAAAAAAGCGTAACGCCGAAATTCGCGTTTCCCCGTCTTCGTTGGCTCCCGCCGAAAGGGGAAACCGTTCTCCTAACAGTTCGCTTTCGCTTTCTTGGCGAGAAGCCGTCAGTCCCAAGGCGAATTCTGTCGTCGGCGTTAACAGCAACGGTTGCCGCAATCTTAACTCAAAATAGCGAGAGTTTCCTTCAATATCGACGCGATCGAACGGTTCTTCGATGACGTTCGTATCCGTCAGTCCGCCTGCAATTTCTAGCGTTCCATTTCGAGGATTCAGCGGGAACGTATAACTGAGATCGGCGGCGTGACTGCCATCGGTATTCGTATAGGCAAGATTCACGCGATCGCCAATTCCCAATAAATTGTTGTCGGACAGTTGTATCCCTCGGCGAAACGTCCCGACGGTGGGGGCCCGTCCGTTATCCGAAAACAGGCGCAAATCGAAACTATCCGCCACCAAAACACCGACGTTGAGAACGGCGAGATCGGCACGTCCCCCTTCAGACAGTTGTGCGGAAATGCGATCGATATGGGGGTCGAGTTGTAACAGTTGTAAAGCTTCGAGTAAAGCGTTGCGATCGAGCGGATTTAACGCCGACTGCAAGCGACCGCGAATATAACTTTCATTTAAACCTTCAATATCGATAATCAGGTCTTCATTTTCAACGCGACCTTCAACAATTCGCACAGGAACGATAGCCGCCTCGACATCAAATCCATCTCCGGCTACTAAAACAGCTCCTGAATTGAGATAACAGCCATCGGGATTCAGTTCCCGCAAAACGTCTTCTAAGTTGCGAGTTGTAGAACGCTCGACCTCCGCCATATCATCGCGGCTCGAAGAATCGATAGAAAAATCGCATCCGGCTCGATAGAGTTCGCCAACGATCGCTTCAATTTCAATAAGTCTCTCAAATCCAATAGGAACGCCGATTAAAGTACCTTGTAACGCCTCGTTTAAAAGCCTCCAATCTTCTTCATCAAACACCGTACTTCCCTGGAAATCAAAACCGCGAATTTCCAATTGAAGCCTTTCCTCCGTTTCCTCGGGAACGGCGGGAGGCGGCGGGATTTCCGTATCCAGAGGCGGCTCGACCTCCTCGGGAATTTCGCTAGGAAGCGGCGTGGGAAGTGGCGGTGTATTGGGGTTAGGTAACTGAGCGGTTGCGGAATTTAAGAAGGTAACGAGAAGGGTGAAGGAAGAGCCGAGGACGGTGAGAAAGCGATGCACAATTTTGACAGAGCAACGTCAGACTTTCTTATTATTCCTGAAAGTGTTAATTTGGTGAACAGCGATGGCTAAATTGCGTTCGATCGATCGAGATGGAGGAGAAAGAAGACTCTACATGATTTTGAGATCGATCGTCAGCAGTCAACACCACTCGTCCCGTTTCGTCGAGTCTCCATCCCCTAGCGGGAACGAGGGTTTCGGCGGATTCAGAAGTGTCCGGTGGCGAAGTGGAAATCGCTGAATTTGAGGATTCCTCTGTCACCACTTCAATCCAATCCGCTTCAAGTTCGATGGTGTTAGGAAGTTCGTCGGGACTGGCTGAAAATCCTCCCCGTCCGATGTCGGTAAATTCGCTGCTTTGACCCTGAACGCAGGGATTTTGTGAGAGTAATTCGTCCGGGTCAACGACAGTTTCGGGAAGTTCGGCAATGCCTTGAGTACTGTCAACATCGGGAGTATTAAACAGAGTTTGTCCGTTGAGTTCCGCGTCTCGGACGGAAATGGCGGTAATGTCGCTGGTTAAGAGTTCGCTGGGACTTTCTACGGTGAGATTTTCGCCTAATGCTTCGATGAGTTCGTCGCGAGTTCGCAATTGCGAACCGAGAATTCCGTCGGCAGTAATGGTAATAATTCCCGCGTTTCCGGCATCGGCATTCGTGGTAATATCGCTGTTGTCGATGGCTACGAGAACTCCGGTATCGATGTTGATATCGCCTCCGGTGGCGTTGTTAAAAGCATTGGTGGTAATGCGAGTGCGATCGCGTAGAACTAAGTCTTGTGAGTCAATCTCGATTGCGCCATTTCCTTCTTCTAAACTATTACCAAAAATCGTTTCCGAACTCAGAAGTGCTTCTTCATCCATCCGAAGAGATTCGGATCGAATACTAATGTCTCCCGCTCCTCCATCTCCCTCACTACTCGTACTAATTTGACCTGTATTGTGCAAAAATAAACGATTTGCTACAACATCAATCCTTCCTCCTTGTCCGCTCGCTTCAGGTTCAACTTGACTGACAATTCGACTCGGCAAGGCTTCGATCGAACCACTTAAATTAGATTCGACTGTAGTAATATAAATAGAATCTTCAACATCTCGAATACCACCAATACTTTCAGCAACATTATTTACATTGATAGGAGTAGCTATTATGGATTCGGAAGTCGATTCCGGCACGATCGGAATAGTTAAACCATTTACAGTTAATAAATCTGAAATATTAATATTTATTTTTCCTGCATTTCCCTGACCGAAAGTGCTGGTTATAATCTCTCCACCATTCGCAATTATCATGTCTTCAGTATCAATTTGAATAAAGGTGGAATTTCCGCTTGCAGTTTCCCCAACACTACTTGATACCCGACTCGGAAAACCTTCTAAATCTGTACCTGCAATTGTAATTAGATTTTCAATATCAAAAAAAATTACCCCAGAATTTCCAATTGAATTTGTAGAAGTATTAAGATTCGACCCATTTAAAATTTCTAGCTCTCGTGCAGATATAGTGATGTTGCCACCATTTCCACGAGAGGGAACTATTCTTTCCGTTATTGAAATTATTCCATCTGTATTACTTATTATTTCCTCTATAGTTCGATTTTCATTAACACTAGTTCCAATTTTTACTCCATCTAAAACAATTAAATTACCCGCCAAGAAAGAAATGTCGCCACCTAGACCTTCTGCACCCCAAAAAACTGAAGAAATAATTGGATTGCCTCTCATAATAATATCAAATTGAGCATCTAAGGTGACACTGCCCGCATCACCTATACCTCTTGAAAAAGTGCTAATCTGTCCGCGATCGTCAAATAAAATTGTTCCAGCTTCAATAACAACATTGCCACCCTGTCCTGTGGAATCTTGTCCTACCGTTGTCACGATATTTCCAATTTGATTGTTTAATCCAACAATTCCCGATATTGAAACGGTGTCCTGTGCAGTTAAATTAATATTTGCGGCACTTCCTTCTCCCAAAGTCAATGATTGAAGCGAACTCTGATTTAAAAATATATTATTGGCGCTTAAATTAATTTCTCCAGCATTACCGATTGGTATAGGTAGCATTTCTGCTCCGTCCACCGGAGTAACTATCAAAGTATCGCGGCTTCCCAAGCTGCTGAGAATTAAACTCTCTTCAATCGAAATTAATTCTCCTCCATTTATGATGACACTTCCTGCATTACCCTGACTTCCACTCGAAACATTTAGTTCAGCATTTCTTAGAAAAATAGAATCTGCTTCAATTTGAATATTTCCAGCGTCGCCAATCGCTCCTTCATGAAAAACTAAGTCTCGAATTATATCGTCTAAAAATTCAAATTCAGCACTTTGCGTAAACGTTCTTAAGCTCGTTTGTTCGATGTTGACTTCTCTAGCTTCAATCCTAATATCTCCAGCATTACCAACACCTCGTATTTCAGACGACACGATTGCGCCGTCTGACAGATGGACTCGATCTCCGATTAGCTCTATATTTCCGGTATCACCGATAGTATCTTGAAGTGAAAAACTGATAATAGAAGAAACATAAGAATAGGGAGTATCTAATATCGATTCTCCAAAAAATATTTCTCCATTGGCTTCAAGTCTTATATTCCCACCATTTCCTTGCCCCTGAGTTGTACTGTTGAGAAATGCACCGTGGGTTAGTCGAATATCATTGGCAGTCAGATAAATATTTCCAGCATTGCCAACACCCGTTTCTCCAACATAGTTGAAAATCGCACTTGGGAATTCAGACCGACTACCTAATCCATCGAGTAATATCGATCGATCGGCGCTGAGTAAAACTTGTCCGGCATTTCCCTCTCCTGAAGTTTTGTTTGTGATTTGAGAACCATTGGTGAGTTGAATTTGGTTGGCGTTAATTTTAATATTCCCACTTTGACCAACTCCTTCAATTTCAATTTCGTGGTTAATTAAGCTTTCATTATCTAACACCACTGTTCCTTGTGCTTCAATTGAAATATCTCCAGAATGGCTTTCAGTAGACCCAGAACCAGCAGCAATACCAGCCGAGAGAAAACTACTTTCTAAAATATTAATATTGTTTCCATAAATTGAAATATTGCCGCCGCCAGCACCTCGAACATCAACACCTGCAAATTCTTGGATTTGAATATCTGAATATTTTAATGTTTCTGGGAAAATTAATGAAATATCTGAATTGAGTTCGATCGATCCCGACTCTCGCAACCCGCCTAAAATAATATTTCCCCCAAAAGATTCTAACTTTCCACTATCGAGTGCGATATCCCCACCCACTAAAGCTAACGTTTCTCCCGACGGAACCTGTAAACCAAACCCAGAACCATCGCTACTTTCAGCCCTCGATCAATTCACAATACTCCCAGGATTATCTCTCAACCGCAACCCCACCGGAATATCCACCACCAACAACGACTCCATTTGAGGCGAACTCGCACTAAACTCCACCCCATTTTCAAACACCACACTGTCCGCCGTCGACGCCACAAAAGAACCGCCTAACTCTAACCGCGCGTTCGGACCGAAAACAATCCCGTTAGGATTCAAAAAAAACAGATTCGCCGTCCCGTTTGCCCCTAAAACCCCATCGATTTCCGAAATCGAACTTCCCGTCACGCGACTGAAAATATTCTCAATTCCCACCCCATTATTAAATAACGCTCCGCCATCTGTGGGAATCGAAAACTGCTCGAAACTGTGAAACAAATTCCCGTTAACCGCCGTTCCCCCCTCGATAACAAACGTATTGTCATCAAGACTCACCACCGAATTACTGGGTAACGTCGCATCGGGAACCACTTGCGCTGCCACGGAACCCGCAACGTTCCACATTGCCAACACAACTGTTGCCGCTTCTCGGATGGAAAATCGAAGAGTTTGAGTCATCTGCCTTCTTACTCGGTCTTCGCCTCAGACGCAATATTTTCGATTGATTGATTTTATCTTAGGGTATACTCCATCCTTTTCCGATATGGTGGGTTTCAATAATTCTTCACCACAGAGACACAGAGGACACAGAGAGGTTATGGCAGAGAAAGGAGAAACTGCATTACGGCAATACAACTATCGATACTTGTCAAGTCTTTTTAATTAAAATTAACATCCCAAAACAAAACCCATCGATCGCACTTCATAAAGCGATCGATGGGGTTTCACTAGCCTAAAATACCAGCGTTAAAGATTCGCGAGAACCTTAGTAACGGCCGATACCTTGACCGGGTTTGTAAACGATGAAGCTCACCGTTTGGCACTGCTTGATGTTGTCGAAACCGACGACGCGGATGTAGCAGTTGGAGTACTCAGAACGGCACTCGCGGACTTCGTTGAGAACGTCTTGGGGGGTGCGAGCGTCGAAGAGGGGCAACTTCCACAGCGTCCAGTGGTGGTCGCCGGGGAGGGGATCGGCTTCAAATTCCACCGCCGGGATGAACCCTTGATCCAACATATATTGGATTTGAGCAGCGATTTGCTGGTCGGTCAGCGGGGGCAAGTAAGACAGCGTTTCGTAGCGGCGCTCTTTCGGCAGCGTTTTCATCTCAAATAACTCCTAAAGGTCGTGTCGGAATTCAATCTTGAGAGTCGTTAGACTCAATTTCCGGATGAGTTTCCGTAGAAGACTCTAAGGACGAGTCAGCGGTTTGGGTCAAACGCTCTAGAATTTGGCGGCGACAGTCAGTATTCGAGTTCGAGATGTTCGATCGAACCATCTCCGGAAGAAAATCCAAGATTTCCTCGGCTAAGTGGGCGCGAACGGTCAAAATTCGCAACACCATCTCTTTATTTTCCTGCATCAATTCTTGCAGGAAAACTTCGCCCTTTTGGATGCGGTTTCCCGCCGAACGCTGACTGAGCCAAATTGCCTGAGACGGGTTCGTCTCCGATAACTGGTCGATAATCGTCCGAACCGCCTGATAGGTCAAATAACTTTGTAAGACCTCGGCGGTCTGGTTTGCGACTTTTTTCGGATACATCGAACCTAACCCTCCCTCAACCGCCTCGCCTTGCGGTGCTAGTCGTCATAACGCTCGCGATACAAACGCTCGTTACAACCACTAGCAGCTTTTCAGCGATTAGAGGGTATCAACCGCTTCATACTCGAACTTGATTTCTTTCCACAGTTCGCAAGCCACGGCCAGTTCGGGAGACCATTTAGCAGCTTCGCGGATGATGTCGCCACCTTCGCGCATGAGGTTGCGGCCTTCGTTACGAGCTTGGACGCAAGCTTCGAGCGCCACGCGGTTGGCGGTTGCACCGGGAGCGTTACCCCAGGGGTGTCCGAGGGTTCCACCACCGAACTGCAAGCAAGAGTCATCGCCGAAGATGTCCAGCAGTGCGGGCATGTGCCACACGTGGATACCACCGGACGCCACAGGCATGACGCCGGGCAGGGAAGCCCAGTCTTGGGTGAAGAAGATACCGCGAGAGCGATCTTCTTCGACGAAGTCTTCGCGCATCAGATCGACGAAGCCCATGGTGATACCTTTTTCACCTTCGAGCTTACCGACGACGGTACCGGAGTGCAGGTGGTCGCCACCGGAGAGGCGCAAGCACTTGGCGAGGACGCGGAAGTGGATACCGTGGATTTTCTGACGGTCAATCACAGCGTGCATGGCACGGTGAATGTGCAGCAGAACGCCGTTGTCGCGGCACCAACGAGCCAGAGTGGTGTTGGCGGTGAAACCACCGGTGAGGTAGTCGTGCATGATGATGGGGGTGCCGATTTCTTTGGCGAATTCGGCGCGCTGCATCATTTGCTCGCACGTAGGCGCGGTCACGTTGAGGTAGTGACCTTTGATTTCGTTGGTTTCAGCCTGAGCTTTTTCGATGGCTTCTTGGACGAACAAGAAGCGATCGCGCCAGCGCATGAAGGGCTGAGAGTTGATGTTTTCGTCGTCTTTGGTGAAGTCCAGACCGCCGCGCAGACATTCGTAGACGGCGCGACCGTAGTTCTTCGCAGACAGACCCAGTTTCGGTTTGATGGTGCAACCGAGGAGGGGACGACCGTATTTGTTCAGTTTGTCTCGTTCGACGGTAATGCCGTGCGGCGGCCCTTGGAAGGTTTTGACGAGGGCGACCGGGAAGCGGATATCTTCGAGGCGCAGGGCTTTGAGGGCTTTAAATCCGAAAACGTTCCCCACGATCGAGGTCAGGATGTTCGTGACCGAACCTTCCTCGAACAGATCGAGCGGATAGGCGACGAAGCAGAAGTATTGGTTGTCTTCGCCGGGGACGGCTTCGATGTCGTAGCAACGACCTTTGTAGCGATCGAGGTCGGTCAGTCCGTCCGTCCACACCGTCGTCCAGGTTCCGGTGGAGGATTCAGCGGCTACCGCTGCACCCGCTTCTTCGGCGGGAACGCCAGGCTGCGGAGTCATGCGGAAGCACGCCAGCAGGTCGGTGTCTTTGGGGGTGTAGTCGGGGGTGTAGTACGTCAGGCGATAGTCCTTAACGCCTGCCTCAAACCCGGCTGATTTCGCTTGTACCATTTCCTCAGCTATCTCCTTAATATCAGAGGTTCAATATCGACAGAACGCGACCGTTGACCGTCGTAAGCGTCTGTCCCGCTGTCTGCTCTTCCATCGCTGCGGATGTCAGAGGCGTGCCGACCGCCGTTCGGCACGAGCGCCAGGAATCGGGACTGGCTTTGTCTGGTCGCACTGTACAGGCTAAGCCTGTTTGCTTCTCGGTCTCGACAGTCTTTCCGGGTCAAAACCCGTCCCCAGCGAACCGCTTGACTGGTCAAAACTTTTTGCGCTCTCCGTTACCGCTTTTTTACGGAATTTCATTGCCGCGAACGCATCGCTCGAAAAGCGATCGAGATTCGAGAAGTTCTTGAAGCCAACAGTTTGGATTGAATGTTTCCTTACCGAGACATATCTTAACACGGGTCGGGATTTTTTCTTAAAAAAATCTCGCCTTTATTAGGATATCTGGATTTCTTTTTTTTCTCATTCGGATTAGTTTAACTAATGCAAATCTACCTGTAACGGAATATCACAAAAGGTAAAGAATGCAAACATAGAAAAACCTGTCCGATCGCCAGGAAGAACGGACGAAAAAACCTCTGATTTTGAAATTAACTCCCCCAGCCTCCGATCGGGCTTCTCTGAGAGCCTGGGAGACTCAAGGACTTTTTTTACATTTAGAAATGAAAGTTAGGGTGTTACTGCAACTCTTGCAAAAAATATTTACAATTTTGGGGTCAAGGGCAGGAGAAAAACCGCCGGGGGACGGTAAAGTTTCCGCCCCTTACGGATTTTCTTCGTTCTGGGACTCAGAACGATTGGCATAGGGAAATAACGTCGTTAAAATCCGATTCAGATGGACTTCGCCGTAGACAATTCGCGTGTGGCTCACCTCAGCGGGAGTCTCTGAGGAATTTTCAGATTCAGAAATCTCCTCGATCGACGGGTCGGATCGATCGGTTGGCGCCGTATTTTCCAAAGATTCAGTCTTTTCCGGGGAGTCTTGCCAGTAGTCCTCCGGTTCGGTCTCGGATTCCGAGGGCGTCTCAGGTTCCGGTTGCGGTTCGGTGTTGTCCGGAGGGATATCCATCGACTCCGTTCGATCGCCCTCCGGGGAAGGAGAAGGTTCGGCAGTCTCGTCCTCGACGAAGGTTTCCCCAACCACGGGGCGGCTGCGATCGCCGACGATGGAGGCCGTGGGCAAAATGCAATTGGCTGCGATATCGCGATCGATAACCGTAGACGCCGCCCCCACACAGGCATGAGCGCCGATTTTACACGCGCCCACCAACAGCACGCCCGCCCCTAAATTCGCCCCGGTTTCGATGTCGATCGATCCGTTGTGGGCGTGAATCACCGTTCCCAACCCAATACAAACCCCCGCCGCGATCGAAATCCGACTGTTGGCACCAGCTTGCAAAACCACGCCCGTCGCGATGGCGGCACTCGGATGAATCGTGACCTCCCCAGAAACATAGAGATCGTCGCGAGAGAATTCCGCTCCGCTGACGCGATCGAAACTAGATATCGGTAGCCGTTGCATTCGGGTAATCGGTCAGAAGTTTACCAAGGCATCTCGCGTTCGGGCAGGAGAAATCGAGGGATGGCAGTTGCCTCCCGTTCTGTCGTGGCGTTGCGTCCGCGTCGATTTCTCCCCTCGAACTGAACGAGTCGCGGTGTTACGGACGTTGGATAATCGTTTCAGTCACCCGACGCTTGGCATTAGGGTCGATACCGATCAGCCGCACGTATTCGCCATCATGTTCCTGCAAGCAGGCTTCGAGGGCGGGAACCACATCCGACAGGCGAGTGCTGTCGATGGGGGAACAGCTTTGCCAAGATTTAGTTTTAAACCGACGGGGCGTCGCGTGTTCCGTGCCGATTTTGCAACCCTGCGCCAACAGCGATCGAATCTGGTCGAGGGTTTCGCCATCGAGGCGATCGCTCGACGCACCGTTTTTCGAGGCTTGGTAGCTGGCAGCACTAGCGCCGAACCCTTGAGCTGTGGAACTGGCAGCCGTTCGCGAACCGCTCGACGGTGCGGGTTTGTCGTCGGGGCGTTGAATAATCGTTTCCAACACGCGGCGTTTGGCGCCGGGGTCGATGCCGATTAGCTGCACGTATTCCCCAGCGTGGTCGGCCATGCAGGCTTCGAGTTCCCGCAGCACTTCCCGTTCTTGCGTCGCTTGAATGGGAGCGCAGCTCTTCCAAGACTTGGTTTTAAAGCGTCGCGGCGTGGCGTGTTCCGTACCGATGCGGTAGCCCTGAGACAGCAGCGATCGCACCTGGTCGACCGTTTCCGGACTCAGACCCGTGCTTCCACCGCCATAGGAGGTGGCGCTATGGCTTCCCGTCACCGCAGCCACTTTCGTCGCAGCGGTTTTCGTAGGTGTCGAAGACCCGTCGGGGCGTTGCACGATGGTTTCGACGACGCGGCGTTTGGCGCCCTCGTCAATACCGATAACGCGCACATATTCGCCCGGGAACTGCGCCAAAATCTCGTTCAGTTCGGCGATGGCGTCCGCTTCCCGACGGCTTTCCAGGGTACCGACGGTCAACCAAGACTTGGTTTTGAAGCGACGGGCGTTCGCGCGTTCCACGCCGATTTGATAACCGGCTCGCAAGAGCGATCGCACCTGTTCGGCCGCGTCGCCATCCAAGTCAACGCTACCCCCGCGTCCGACGCTGGCAGCAGCCGGACGGCTAGCCCGATAAGAAGAGCCACCGGAATATCCGTTCCCCGTGGGGGCAGATTCTCCCGGCCGTTGCACGATAATTTCAGCCACGCGGCGTTTAGCATCGGGGTCGATCCCCACCACGCGCACGTATTCGCCTTCGTACTCGGCTAAAACGCCTTTCAGTTCCGATAGGGCGCTATCGGCGCGATGGCTCGATAGCGTTCCGGCCGTCAGCCAGGATTTGGTTTTGAACCGACGGGCGTTGGCGTGTTCGATACCGATTCGATATCCTTGTTGAAGCAGTCTTCTGACCTGCTCGGTCGTTTCTCGATTGAAAGTCATCTTCCCTACTGACGTATCGCTGGATACAGCTCGTCGAAGCTCGTCACTTTTAAGATCTCGCACAGGCGAGGTTTCGCTCTTGCTGTCGAATCGCTGGGCTTCCTCGCGCAGTGCCGCGTTAATTTCCAAGAGGCGAGCGGCAAAGGCGCGATCGACATCTCGCACGTCCGGCAAGCGATCGGCTTGAGCCTGCGTCGTTACCGTTGCCCCCGAAGGGACGTATTTGCCCGGTGGAATCGCCACGTCTTGAATCAAAGCGTGCATCATGACGATGCAGCCTTTCCCGACTCGCGCGTTGAAGACGGTCGATCGGAATCCGATAAAACAGTCGTCTCCCACGTAAGCCGGGCCGTGAATCAAGGCCATGTGAGCGATGCAGGTGTCTCGACCGATCCAAACCGAATATTCTTTCTGTCGGTCGCCGAGGACTTTAGAGCCGTCTAATCCGTGGATGACGACACCGTCTTGGATGTTGCTGCGGTCTCCGATATAAAATGGAGACCCCTCATCAGCCCGAATCGACGTGCCTGGAGCGATAACGACACCTTCGCCGACGGTCACGTCTCCGATGAGATTTGCAAAGGAGTGGACGTAAGCCGTTTCATGAATTTTCGGTTCGCCAAGCTCCCGCGACCGCGATGGCGGTGGAGCCGCGCGCTTGCGAACAACCATAACTATTTCGATCCTCCCAGATTCAACCTGTTCGACTCGAGCCCCTTACAGGCGGTTCGGGTCAAGTTTTGACGGGGATACCGTCACGTCATTTAGTATTGGTCTTTTTTGTTATAGAGCTGCCCGTTCTCCACACTGACGGTGTCGATGATGCCGATAGCCAAAGCGTCGATCGGACAATCTTCGCGACCCGATTCCACTCGCGCCGCGCTGCCGCGACTGACGAGAACCCACTCCCCTACCCCAGCGCCGACTAAATCCGCCGCCACTTCGTATTGAGGTTGGGGTCGGCCGTCGCTGTCGATCGTTTGCAACACCAACAACTTCAAACCCCTCATGCTATCGAGCTTTTGGGTGCTGACCACGGTGCCGCATACTTTTGCAATCTGCATTCGCTAAGTCTTCCGTCTAACGGCGGATGGTGCGCGGCGAACCGACGCTTTCACGGAACTGTTCGACCGCTTCGGTATAGCGAATCGGCAGCACGTATTCCAAGTTTTCGTGGGGGCGGGCGATGATGTGGGTCGAGAGGACTTCGCCGCCGTTAACGCGCTTGACGTTATCGACGCCAGCTCCGACGGAGGCTTGGACTTCCGAAACGTCGCCGCGCACGATTACCGTTACGCGACCGGAACCGATTTTTTCGTATCCCACCAAGGTCACGCGAGCGGCTTTCACCATCGCGTCGGCGGCTTCCACCACCGCTGGAAACCCGAGGGTTTCGATCATTCCTACTGCAATCGACATAATGCTTTCAAACTCCTGAAATTTCTGATTTCCTCTCAAATTCGATCGCGTTTCTGTTGGCCTGTGATGCAAACCTCAGCCATCAAACGGTCGTTCGAGCTGCGAGCGCAGACCACCAGTCAGGCGACGCGAACTTAATAGGTGCGGAATTGATCGACTTCCTCGGTATAACGAATCGGCAGAACGTATTCCAAGTTCTCGTGAGGACGGGCGATAATGTGCGTCGATAGCACTTGACCGCCGTTGACGCGGTTGGCTGCATCGATTCCAGCGGCCACGGAGGCTTGAACTTCCGAAACGTCGCCGCGCACGATCACCGTCACGCGACCCGAACCGATTTTTTCGTATCCCACCAAGGTCACGCGAGCCGCTTTGACCATGGAGTCAGCCGCTTCAACCACCGCTGGGAATCCCAGCGTTTCAACCATTCCTACCGCAATTGACATATTGACGCTCCTTAATATTCCTGAAGCCCGATCGAAAAACGCGGACAAAATACAATCGATGCAAAAACAGCCCGGTTAATACGTTTCGGCTCTGTTCGACGGTTCGGTCTCGTCCTCCCTGTGGCTGTGTCTCGGACACAACTGTTGGCTTCTTTCACAGGCGAGTCGAGTCCTCTCAGAGTACCGAAAACGAGTAACCCAGCAATTTTTGGACGGGGAAGGCGAAATTATTCAATCCCAATACAAAGGGTAGGAAACTTTGGCACCTTTGACAATATAAATCAAGATGATATTTTTAAATCGGATGGTTTAATAAAAGTTAACGGCCGAATTTCCCGAGCAAGGTTCTCGAGATCGCGAGGATTCTCAGTTGGCCGTTCTGAACTGCCTTATAATTTCTTTATCCTTTCATCGATCGAGTGACTTTCGCCCCTGCCAGCCATGGCAGCGGCGATAAATTTGCTGCGTTCGATCGATCGAACCGACACCCGAACCGATCGTTTGCGAAACCGACAACAACCGCATCTTCCGCGCGGGAGAGTCCCGAAGCGGGCGATCGGTGCAGTTGGACTCGATCGCGGCGTGCGTTGGTAATGGTTGTCCGTTTTACAGATTTTTTTATAATGACTCGTTTTCTTTTGGAGACCTGTTGGTTCGTCCCCATTTACGGGCTGCTCGGTGCGATTTTAACGTTACCGTGGTCTCTCGGCATCGTGCAGCGTACTGGACAGCGTCCGGCGGCCTACCTCAACCTATTGATGACACTGGCGGCCTTCGCCCACGGTTCGATCGCCTATTTCCAAACCTGGAATCGCGAACCCCAACAACTCATATTTTCTTGGCTGCAAGCCGCAGACTTGGACTTGTCGCTGGCGATCGAAATCTCCCAAGTCAGCCTCGGGGCCATGGAACTGGTGACGGGAATCAGCCTCGTCGCCCAACTCTACGCCCTGGGCTACCTGGAAAAAGACTGGTCTCTGGCACGGTTCTTCGGCATGATGGGTTTCTTTGAAGCCGCCTTGAGCGGAATTGCCCTGAGCGATTCCCTATTTCTCAGCTACGGCTTGCTCGAAATGCTCACCCTGTCGACCTATCTCCTGGTGGGGTTCTGGTACGCCCAACCCCTAGTGGTAACGGCGGCGCGAGACGCCTTCCTCACCAAGCGCGTCGGCGATATCTTGCTGCTAATGGGGTTGGTCGCCCTGTCGAGTTACGGCACCGGATTAACCTTCAGCGAACTGGAAGCCTGGGCGGAATCCAACCCGCTGCCCTTTTGGACGGCCACTTGGCTGGGACTGGCACTCATTGCCGGGCCGATTGGTAAATGCGCTCAATTCCCCCTCAACCTTTGGTTGGACGAAGCGATGGAAGGTCCGAGTCCCGCCTCGATTTTGCGGAACTCCGTCGTCGTCTCGGCCGGCGCCTACGTTCTCATTCGCCTGCAACCGGTCTTTACCCTATCTCCCGTCGTCGCTGACAGCCTCATCGTCATCGGTACGATTACCGCCATCGGCGCCTCCCTGATGTCGATCGCTCAAATCGATATCAAACGGACTCTCTCCCACTCCACCAGCGCCTACATGGGTTTAGTGTTTATCGCCGTCGGTCTCGGACAAGTGGATATCGCCCTGTTGCTGCTATTTACCCACTCCATTGCCAAAGCGTTGCTGTTTACTAGCGTCGGCTCCTTGATTCTGGCCACAAACAGCCAAAACATTACCGAAATGGGCGGTCTGTGGTCGCGAATGCCCGCCACCACCACGTCCTTCGTCGTCGGTTCCGCCGGACTCGTCGCCTTGCTTCCCCTAGGCGGGTTCTGGACGCTTCGCCGTTGGGTCAACGGCTTTCAAGATATCCCTTGGTGGCTGGTGTCGATTTTGCTAGTCGTGAACGCATTGAGCGCCTTGAGTTTGACCCGAGTGTTTCGATCGATCTTCTTGGGGCCGGTTCAACCGAAAACCCGTCGCGCTCCCGAAGCTCCCTGGCCGATGGCCGTTCCGATGGTCTCTCTCATCGTGGTGACGCTGTTGGTTCCGCTGATTTTGCAACGTTGGCAACTGCTGTTAACCTGGGCGGGGCCTTGGGAATATTCCCACAATCCCCTGGTTCAGTTCGGCGTTCCCTTGCTGGTGTTCAGCGGCTTCCTCGGCGTCATGGCGGGAAGTCTCATTCCCCTCGAGCGGACTGGGGCGCGATCGCGCCGCATTCTCGTGCGCTTTTGGCAAGACTTGCTCGCTTACGACTTCTATATCGATCGCATCTATCGAGTCACCGTCGTGGCGTTAGTGGCGTTATTTTCTCGTCTGGCCGCCGGGTTCGATCGCTACATCGTCGATGGCGCCGTGAACCTCGTCGGATGGGCGGCTATTTTCAGCGGTCAAGCCCTCAAATACAGCGTTTCCGGTCAATCTCAGTTTTACGTCCTGACGATTCTCGTCGGAACCGGCGTTCTCGTCTTTCTGGCCTTGACCTGGCCGTTTTGAGATGGGGAGATGATGGAATGACCGGATGATGGGATGGTGTGAAATCTTCTCATCTAGCGGTTGAGGGCGGTGCGTGACGCGGAAAATCTCAAGTTACGGTCAAAATACAACATTTTCAAGCCGCGTCACGCACCCTACGGCTCCGTTATCAACAGTCGATTGTCAATGCTCAATTCTGAAAAAGACGAATGCTCAGTGCGTTAATTCTCGTTCCCGTTCTCGGGGCGGCTCTCATTTTTCTATTCCCCGCGACGCTTCCCTCGTCGCGATTTCGCAGCCTCACCCTCGTTCCCCTTACCGGACTGCTGCTGTGGACGCTCGCCCTCGCCGCACAGTTCGACCTGACCCAAACCGGGATGCAATTCACCGAACGCCTTCCCTGGGTGGAGTGGTTGGGATTGAACTATCACTTAGGCGTTGACGGTATCTCTTTACCGCTACTGGTTCTCAACGCCGGTTTGACCCTCATCGCCGTCTTCGCCAGCGGGCCGAATCTCGAACGTCCCCGGTTTTACTATTCTCTGCTGTTACTGCTCAACGCTGGCGTTTCGGGGGCGTTCCTCGCCCAAGACTTACTGCTGTTTTTCCTGTTCTACGAAATCGAACTGATTCCCCTGTATTTCTTGATTGCGATCTGGGGCGGAAAACGCAGAGGCTACGCAGCGACGAAATTTTTACTCTATACAGCCGTATCGGGTATTTTCATCCTGGCGTCGTTCCTGGGATGGGTGTGGCTGACGGGGGCGGAAAACTTCGATTACAACCCGAATTTGACAGCAAGTCTTCCGGTGACGACGCAACTGATTCTCTTAGCCGGATTGCTCGTCGGCTTCGGTATCAAAATCCCCATTTTCCCGTTTCACACTTGGCTTCCCGACGCTCACGTGGAAGCTTCGACCCCCGTATCAGTTTTGTTGGCGGGGGTGTTGCTGAAACTGGGAACTTACGGTTTGTTGCGGTTCTGCGTGGGCTTGTTTCCCGAGGGTTGGTCGGTCGCTGCGCCGACGCTGGCGATTTGGGCGTCGGTTAGCGTGTTGTACGGGGCGCTGACGGCGATTTCCCAACAGGATATGAAGAAAATGGTGGCCTATTCGTCGATCGCCCATATGGGATACATTCTTTTGGCGGCTGCGGCGGCCACCCATTTGAGCCTGTTAGCCGCCATCGCCCAATCCGTCAGCCACGGTTTGATTTCTGCCATGCTGTTCTTACTCGTGGGCGTGGTGGGTAAAAAGACTGGAACTCGCGATATCGACAAATTGCGGGGGTTGCTCAATCCAGAACGGGGTCTGCCCCTCGTGGGAAGTTTGACCATTGTCGGGGTGATGGCCAGTGCGGGAATTCCCGGTATGGTGGGCTTCATCGCCGAGTTTATGGTGTTTCGCGGTAGTTTCCCCGTGTTCCCCATCGCGACGTTACTGTGTTTGGTGGGAACGGGGTTGACGGCGGTGTATTTCCTGCTGATGGTCAACCGAGTATTTTTCGGTCGTTTGTCCGATATTGTTATCGATTTACCCCCCGTGCAGTGGGGCGATCGCGTTCCGGCGATCGTGTTGGCGTTGTTACTCGTCGTCTTTGGCTTACAACCGAACTGGCTCGTCCGTTGGAGCGATGCTGAAGCGGCGACGTTAGTACCGGGTTATTCGATCGTTGAAGTGACGCAGACCTCGTCCGCTGAAATCCCACCGTCAAACGAAGTGTTTTAAACTCGCGAGTTGCGTTTTTTTGAAAGAGTTTTAAGTCCTCGATCGCCTATCTCTTGGCTTACCTGAATCTAATTTCTCGTTATGGTTAGCACACCTCTGGCTCCGTCGAGCCATCCCCTGGCTGAATACGTTCACCGCCTCGAAAGCGGTCAGGCGTTATTGAAAGATACGCCTGAAAACGTAGTTGAAGTTGTCGGAATTTTAAAAAGTTACGGTGTAGTTCTCGATGCCTATTCCCGCAATTTAATTTATTTTGCCGAACATCAATTTTTAAAGCTGTTTCCCTTTTTTAAATATTTCAACGGTGACGTAACGCTCTCGAAACTGTTGAAATTTTGGTGGCACGATCGCATCAATTACGAATATGCAGAATACACGATGCGATCGATGCTATGGCATGGAGGAAACGGTTTAGACGAATACCTCGACACCGACGAATTTAAAGACCGCGCCGATCGTGCTATTCGTGCTAAAGTGCGAGGAAATCCATTCATGCAAGGGTTAAACGCGCTGTTTCCCGATTTCCTACCCGAGCAAGTTCGCCAGTCCTGTTATTACAGCGGCTTAGGGCAATTTTGGCGGGTGATGAGCGATATGTTTATCGCCTTATCCGATCGCTACGATCGCGGCGAAATTAAGTCGATTCCGCAAGTCGTCCAACATATCCTCGATGGCTTGGTCGCCGACGCCAACCGCCCCATTACCTTCAGCGTAGAAATTGACGGCGAAACCTACGATATTATTCCCAAATCGGTCGGATTAACCTTTCTCGTAGACACGGCGGTTCCCTATGTAGAATCGATTTTCTTCCGAGGCGCTCCTTTCCCCGGTACGGTATCTTATAACGCTCAAGCGTTCCAAATTCCCGCCGAACAGAGCGATTTTACTTACGGGGCGCTTTACGCCGATCCGTTGCCGATTGGAGGTGCGGGAATTCCACCGACGCAACTGATGCAAGATATGCGTCACTTTTTGCCGGATTACTTGCACGAAGTGTATCGAAAAGGAAAGCGACAGGAAGACGATTTGCGGGTGCAAATTTGCCAAAGTTTCCAAAAGTCGATGTTTTGCGTAACCACGGCTGCGCTTCAGGGGTTGGCACCCCATCCTCTGAATACGACGGATATCGAACAGCGCCAAGCCAATCGCGCTTTTTTGGAACAGTGGATGAATCGGTTTGTCACTTCCCGCTTGGAAATCGTCAACCAGTGAGATCCGGTGTTCGATAGTACAACGGGAGCCAAACTAAGAAAGTCGTTCCGGTGTCTGATGGCTCGAAGCTGTTCCAGGGATGTTGGGGCGGGCTGAATACTTCGATGTCGCCGTGCATTTGGCGGACGAGATCCCGTGCGATCGCCAGTCCGAGGCCGGTGCCGGGGATGTCGCTATCGGCTTGTACGCCCCGAAATCGGCGCTCGAAGAGATGTTCTAGGTCTTGGGGCGGAATGCCGAGTCCGGTGTCGCTGATGGCGATGGCAACGCCCTCTCCGAGGCGATCGTGGTGGAAGAGTCCTGCGTCGAGGCGGATTCGTCCCCCTTCTGGGGTGTATTTGATGGCGTTGTCGATGAGGTTGTTGACCACTTCGACTAGGGCTTTTCGATCGCCTTGGGTGTTGGGGAGATCGTCGGGAATGCTGCCGTGAAAGTCGATGTGTCGATCGCTGGCGATGGCGCGAGCGGATAGGGCTAAAGGGGCGATAACCTCGTGTAAATCGACGGATTGGCGGCGATCGTCCCGGTAGGGCAGTAAGGGTAAGGGTTTGGGTACTTCGTCGGCGTCGGTCTCGAAATCGACGGTTGTGGGGAGGACGAAGGGTTCGGTATCGATGGCGTCGCGGAAGTCTTGCAGTAAGTCTTGCAGGCGATCGCTTTCGCGAACGATGTTGTCGGCGTACTGTCGCCGTTCGTCGTCGGGATTGAGCCGTTTGGTGAGGAGTTTTCCGAAAATGCGGAGGGCGCTGAGGGGATTTCGGAATTGGTGCAGCCAGTCGTGGAGGAGGTTGTGCTGTTGGGTTTGAAGTTGTTGCTGTTGGCGATAGTTGCGTTCGGCCCACTGACCTCGTTGTTCGAGCAGACAGGCGATGGCGATGGTGTGGGCGGTGCGTTCGACGGTTTCGCGATCGCCATCGCTCCAGGGACGGCCGGGACGCGCCGTCACGAGCAGTCCCACCACGACGTTGTCGTGCATCAGGGGTAGGACGAGTTGATGGGATTGGGGGGATGTCTCGCCTTCGCTGGCGCTGCGGTCTTCTTTGAAGGTTGCGGCGTCGCCGGGGTCGAACAGGAGCGGTGCTGGGGAGGAGGGAAGCGCCGAACGTAACTGTCGATCGCGACGGTTTGGGTCGTCTAACAGCAAGGGAATTTCGACGCTTTCCCGGTTGCTTGGGGTTTCGGGTTCGGCCACGACGGGGATTAATTTTCCATCTGTACCACCGAGGGCCTGTTCGGCGAGATATACCACGATCGGCGACGCTCCTAAGTTGCGTTCGAGGAGCGTCACTTGTTCCCGGCAAAGGGTTCGGAATTCGTTACTGACAGTAATTGTCATAAAACATTAGCTCGAGCCAGGTCTTTTCGATCGATTTCGAGGGAGGACACCGCCCGCCCAGGAAGACTTCCCCAGATTCGACAACTGTTAGGGAGAGGCCGAAATGCCCGGTGAGGAATGGGGCGATCGTCTCTTGACTATTTTAAATAACTTATCGAATTCCGAAAAAGCAGTTGAAATTATTGTCAAGATCTGATATATTTTGCTCGGTTTTGGTAGCTATCACTACAACCCGTCGGCAACAAGAGGAGGTAGACAACCTTGGCAAGAAGACGCAAAAGAAAAAGCCGTCGCCGTCAAGAAGGACGAAGAATCCTAGAACACGTGCCTCAGTACAGTATTGAAAGCGGGGAAGACAAACCAGTTACTGCTGCACGTAAGTATATCAAATCCGCGCAAATTGCGCCGCCTGCTCTGCTCCTCGTCAAGCGAAACGAACATACGACCGATCGCTACTTTTGGGCTGAAAAAGGTCTCTTTGGCGCCCAGTACGTTGAGGAAAACCATTTCCTATTTCCCAGCTTGCGATTAGTCATCGAGCAGCAAGAGCGGACGCAGACGGCCAGCGGTAAGTAACCGCTCCCATTCATCGCCGCCACCTCGTGCGAACTCGGCGATTTAGCATTTCGATTTCGATCTTGGGATCTACATCTTTGGATCTACTTCGACTCTGCGATCGCCTCCGCGTTGCGTAAGTCGGGTAAGGCTTGTTGCAACGCGATCAGTTCGTCGCGGTGAGCGATTACAGTCGCACGGCTGCCTTCGGCGGCGTTGCCGTCGGGGGCTGCCTCGACTTTTACAGCCACCGTTTCGCGGCGGTTGGCACTTTGCCAGTACAACCATCCAGCAATGGGATATCCTACCACGATTAGGGGTGCAAGGCCTGAAATTTTTGGAAATAACGTCGAAAAAACGAGGGCGACACAGAGCAGTCCGATGGCGGCGAGAAGGCTGAGAAAGACGGCCAGGAACCAACTGGCGCGAACTTGTCCTTCAAAGACGACTTGCTTCGTGTCGGGTTGGAAGTCTACGGGGCGATAAGCCCGTTGGGTAAAATGGGTTTTGAGAGACGAGGATAAGTCCTCGGGGGATCGATCGCTGGCGAGACGGACTTCTTCGGTGCGGTCTTTGGACGCGGCACGGATGAAAAAGACTAATCCCACGGCGAGTAAGAGGGTGGGAATCGCGATCGAAACGGCGATCGAATTGGACATGAGTACCGTATCTGAGCGAAAGGTTCGAGTCTCCGAGAACCTGTTCTCGCAAACTTCTTTACATAATTTTACAATTTAACGGACATTTTCCGTGTCATTGCAGAGAAAGATTTTGGCGATCGCCGTTCGCGGTCGATCGCAGAAAGTGCGCCAGTTGGCAAAATCCTTCTCCCTCTTCGGCTTGGGTAATGTATTGGGGGAGATAGGGCAAGCGATCGCGATATTGGGCGATGTTGGCTACGCCGACGGAGTGGGGAAACACCGACGCATCGAACAAACTGGCATCGTTAGGACTGTCGCCGACGGTGACGACGTTGTGGGGGGAAAGTTGTGGAAAGCGATCGCCCAAAACCTGCAAGACGCCTTTGGCTTTATCCTGCATCGGCAGTTTCAAATGTCCCTGAATCGAACTGTAAGTGAAACCCCAGCCGCGATCGTCGCACCAGGCGGCGATTTGCTCTAACTCTTGCGGCGAAAGTTGCGACAAATCGAACGCCCAATCCGTCAAACGAAAGCGATTGTCCTCAGCTTCGCACAGTTGAGGAAAGTCCGACTGTAACGCACGAAACACCTGCGCCAGTTCCCGACGGTGTTCCGTGAAATTAGCGATGGGAACCAGGGGAACGGGGGGTTTGTCGCCGTCGGTGTAAAACAGGCCGCCGTTTTCCGCGATCGCGCCGCCAACGGGGAGATAAGTCGCCAAACCGGCCACCCAACCCGCCGAACGTCCCGTGACGATGAGAACCGAAATTCCCGCCTCAGCGAGGTTTTCCAAAGCTTGCAACAACGACGCGGAAAAAGTTCCCCGACGAGTTAACGTCCCGTCCATATCGGTAGCGACGAGACGGACTGTCGTAGAAAATCCTGCGGCGACGGACTCAGATAGTGCAAGAAACGGCATAGAGAATACAATTGAATATAGATCGATCGAATCACGAGCGATTTAGAGTACGATCGAATCTTCGATCGATGCTCGTCCAAATCACGAAAGGTAAACCTCAACCTTTCGGCGATTCTCTCATTCGCTCTGTCGAGAGAACGGCGCTTGCAAGCCAGCCACTAGATTAGTCCCTAGTGAAATACAGTCGGCTTCACCAAAGTCCATTGTCCCAGCTTGCGGGTCAACTCGGGGTGGCGTCGGTGTGCCAAAGCGAGCGTTTTCAAGGACGACTGATATCGAAACTCAGTCGAACGGGCATCCTAAGATGGGAGACGCCCGTCGATCTGCCTGCTGAAGCCGTCAAGTACCCATGGAGTTATCGACCATGTCAACTCCCGCCATCCTCGTCAAACCGACGTTGGCACAAGCACCTGCCCAGCCTGCCTCCTCTGAAGGGGCGTCGGCTCCCTCTGCCATTTGGATGGGCGCCTCGGGATTGCTCCTCGTTGCAACGATCGCCCTCGGCGTTGTCTACAAAATGACGACCGAGCAACTCAAAAAGAAAATTCGCACCGAAGAGTTTAAAAACCGGGAACTTCAGAAAAAATACAAACGCGCCATCGACACGATTAGTAAAATGGAGCGCAACCCGGACTTAATCCACTCGCGGGAATTTAACCTCGACTACCTGCGGATGCGGATGGAAGAAGAAACCTTCCACTTCGGCATAGTCAACCAAATCAAAGTCAAGGTCAAAAGCAAGATTTCCGTGGCGTTGCGTCCGACGGCAGAAAACCGAGGAACCGGCCGTCAAGTCAACGAAATCTTCGATGTGGAATACGAAACCGGTTCCGGTGCCAACATCAAAAAACGGGTGTTGTTCCGCATCCAAATCAAACTGACCAAACTCCCGACGCAGCCGACAAGCGCCACGATCAGTCAAATTATCGACTGTATCGAAACTTATCTGAGTCCGGCGGGAGACAACGACACCTGGCAACCGGCTTTACAGGGTCGCGTGGCGTACATCCACTGGGACCAAAGCGCCAAACCGACGCCGTTATTGGTTCTCGAACAAAGCAACGAAGGGGTCAACGTCACCTTCCGCACGACGCGCGGAAATGCTGCTGGTAGTATGCCGACGAGTTCGGTACCGCGCACGCAAACGCCGACGACGAAATCGAAGTCGAGAACGCGCACGTCCACGACGCGATCGCCTGCATCGCGAACGGCGAAGGGAAAAAGCCGGGTTCGTCGATCGAGTCGCACGAAGTCGCAATAGGGGCGATACGGATAGCAGGCATGGCAAAAGACGCGGAGCGCTTCAACCCGCGTCTTTTTCTCGTGGTTGATGCACCACAGAGGCACAGAGGACACAGAGGGTTGGGGGAGATCGAAGCCCCGGACGGAAATCCGGTAGCGGCGTTGCCTGACACGCTGCATACAACACCGCTACGCAGAGGACTTTAAGTCCAAGCCAGATAGGGGAGTTTTGCCGCCGTTTCGCGCACGGCGTCGAGTTGGTTGACCAACTGCCCGCAACTGTCCCAAACGCCGTTGAGGAAGCTCTGACGCGCTCCTTCGGGCATGGATACAGACAGGGTTAAATCGCCGCAGCGCACTTCCATGTTTTCCAAATCCACCGAGACGGGGGTTTGGGGATTTGCAGCGATCGCCGCTTGCAGTTTTTCTACAGAGTCGGCGTCGGCGGTGACGCAGGGAACGCCCATCGCCACGCAGTTTCCAAAGAAGATTTCGGCAAAGCTTTCGCCGACGAGGGCTTCGATACCCCAACGACGGATGGCTTGAGGGGCGTGTTCGCGACTCGAACCGCAGCCGAAGTTGGCGTTGACGACGAGGACGTTGGCACCTTGGTATTCGGATCGATCGAACGGATGTTCGCCGTTAGTTTGAACGCGATCGTCTTTAAAAGCATGTTCGCCGAGGCCGTCGAAGGTGACGCAACGGAGATAACGGGCGGGAATGATGCGATCGGTATCGATATCGTCGCCAGCGAGGGGAATACCTCGTCCAGAAATGTTTTTGATTTGGCTCATGGTGACTAAACTGGAGTTGTAGGCTTACGAACCCTCTAACAGGTTCAGAGACCGGCAAGATGCCCGGAATACGGAGGTTGTGGGTGCGACTACAGCAACTCGCGCACGTCGGCGACAGAACCGTTCACCGCAGCCGCCACCACCATCGCCGGACTCATCAACAGCGTGCGTCCCGAAGAAGACCCTTGACGGCCTTTAAAGTTGCGGTTGGAGGACGAGGCGCTGATTTGATCCCCTTGCAACTTATCCGGGTTCATGGCCAAACACATGGAACAGCCCGCGTTGCGCCATTCAAACCCGGCTTCGAGGAAGACTTTATCCAAACCTTCGGCTTCGGCTTGTTTCTTCACTTCTTCCGAACCGGGGACGACAAAAGCTTTCACCCCATCGGCGACTTTATGACCTTTGGCGAATTTCGCCGCTTCCCGCAAGTCGCTGATGCGTCCGTTGGTGCAACTTCCGATGAAGCAGACATCCACTTTCGTGCCTTTGAGAGGGGTTCCGGGGGACAGCTGCATATATTTGTAGGCTTCCTCGGCAATGGATCGATCGCCCTCCGGTAAACTGTCCGGCGTCGGCACCGATTCATCAATCCCGATCCCTTGTCCCGGCGTAATTCCCCAAGTCACCGTCGGGGAGATGTCCGCCGCATCGAACACCACCACATCGTCGTATTCCGCATTGGCGTCGCTGCGAATACTGTTCCACCAAGCAACGGCTTTTTCCCAATCTTCGCCTTTGGGGGCGAATTCGCGACCTTGGATGTAATCGTAAGTGGTGGCGTCGGGGTTGATGTAACCGCAGCGGGCGCCCCCTTCGATGGACATATTGCAAACGGTCATCCGTTCTTCCATCGACATCTTCTCGAAGGTGGTGCCAGCGTACTCGTAGGCATAGCCCACGCCGCCTTTAACGCCCAGTTTGCGGATGATATGAAGGATGACATCTTTAGCGTAGACACCGGGTCGCAAATCGCCGTTTACCTCGATGCGGCGAACTTTGAGTTTGTTCATGGCCAGGGTTTGGGAGGCCAGAACGTCCCGTACTTGGCTGGTGCCGATACCGAAGGCGATCGCGCCGAACGCGCCGTGGGTGGAGGTGTGGCTGTCACCGCACGCGATCGTCGTTCCCGGCAGGGTCAGTCCTTGTTCCGGCGCGATGACGTGGACGATTCCCTGACGGCCGGAACCGACGTTATAGAAGCGAATGCCGTGTTCTTTGCAGTTGTTTTCCAGGGCTTGAATCATCTCTTCGGCGAGGGTATCGGCGAAGGGACGGGCTTGGTTTTCCGTGGGGACGATGTGATCGACGGTGGCCACGGTTCGTTGGGGATAGGGGACTTTCAGACCCCGTTCCCGCAGCATGGCGAATGCTTGAGGGCTGGTGACTTCGTGGATGAGGTGCAACCCGATAAACAGTTGCGTTTGACCGGAAGGCAGCGTTCCCACGCTATGGGCTTCCCAGACTTTATCGAATAATGTTCCCTTACTCATCGCGCACAGACTTGGTTTAGCGTAGTCTTCTATTTTATCGCGAGAGGGGAGATTTGAGGGATGGGATTTTTGATGGGTGAGATGAGTAAATTTGTGGGTGGGGTTGAGGGACGAAATTTAACGCCCAAACGGTTCTCGGTTTTAGTATTTTTGTGGTAAAATAATCCGTTATAAGACTCTATTTTGATTAATTTTTTGATTTTTTATGAACTGTTTGAAAATCATTAATTTAGCGTTTTGATTTGAAATTATTTCTGTTAGGTTTCACTCCGTTCCACCCAAAATACAAAGCTGATTTTTAATTTTAAGGATTTGAAATTTTGGATTCTTCAATGTGAATTATGAATTCATTGTTTTCAGACAAAATTAAAACTGATATTTTAATTTTAAGGATTTGAAATTTTGGATTCTTCAATGTGAATTATGAATTCATTGTTTTCAGACAAAATTATCTCTGTTGGGTTCCACTCCGTTCCACCCAACCTACGAGGGAATTTCAATATTAAAGATTATAGAAAAAGTTAGTATAAAAATATAAATTGTAGGTCGGGTGAAACGGAGTGAAACCCGACGTCCAAAATTTTATTGAATTGAACCGATTGTTTAAATTATTCGGAAAATTTGAGGTTTAAATTATCAATTTAAATTGAATTTAAACTATTTTAAAAATGGCACTAATCCTAAAACAGCGGTTTCTTTGAACGCAGCAAAAACCGATCTGTGTCGCTGTGGTTAAGACTCACTAATCAAACCTCATTAGAACAAGATTTTGTATAATACCGTTGATTTTCAATTCGTATTCTCTCTATTCCCGAAACCTTAAACACCTAGGGTTGAATCAAATTTTGTTCCGATTTTCGGTACTCTTTCAACTGTCGCGATCGCTGAATCGGTTGATAGACTAACATCACCACCAGCGGCACCGCCGTGACGCCCGTAACCGCCAGCCAGACGGGGTAAAAACTCCCATCTCGTAACAGCGAACCCACCCCAATACCAAAGGCGATCGCAGACAAGGGCATCGCCGTCGCCACTAAGTCGCTAAAGCCGCGTTTGTGCATAAAACGAAAGGTTTCGACAATTCCCCAAAGACAGACGGCTGGAACGAACAGCAACACCACGCCAATGAGGGCGAGGAGAAAGATAAACGCCATAACTTTAAGGGCGAAATTAAAGAGAATGTGGGCGATGGTGATAAATTTAAACGCCAAAACCGTAACGACAATCGGCGTTACCACCAGAACCGCCACCGTCAGCCAAAGCTGTTTGTCGCGAAACGGTTGAAATTCTCGCGATTCGGATTTTTGTAAATCGGAATTGTCTGAGTTGGGAGATTTGGGGGGAAGCGGTGTTTTCATCGGTTCCTCGCGGTTACATCGACCAAAGATTATCGATCGAACGGGCGATCGATCGCGCTACAAACAGCGTCGTTCCCCACCAGGTATCCACGCCGAACGATAACAGAGTCGCCATCGCAAACAACACCAACAACCGACGCAAGGGGGGAACGGGAAGGCGAATCGGGACGGGGGCAGTTTTCACCGTTAAATCGACGGTTACGGTTTCGGGTTCGGCGTTGCTGCAAAACTTCAGTTGACGGTGATAGACGGCGTTAGCCCGTAACTTTCCCGTATCTACTTTAATTTTACATAGGCTGCGATTGCCCTCGATGCGATCGGGTTTGATGCGAATCCAATGGTGTTTTTCCGGCTTGCTGGGCAAATCCTTGGGATGGGAAACGAACTCCCAACGCCCCACCAACACCGTATCGGGGACGCGATTACTCAACATCACTGTCGCCGTCAGAGTTTCCCCCAACTTCGTCGCCTCTAATTCCAGAGTTTCGGGTTTGGCGGTGACGGTGGGAACGCGGTTGACGTAAATGGGTTTCAACGCTTCGAGGGCGTCGCTGGCGTTGGCGTAGCGTTTGGCGGGAACCGGTTGTACCATTTTTTCCAGCCACGCCATCCAGGGCAAACTGACTTTGGGAATCCGAGATTTGAAGTCGATGCGATAGTTGTCGTCCATCAACTCGCCGATATCTGCCGATTTCGTTGCGGTTAGCAGACAAATCAGGGTTGCCCCCACGCCGTATAAATCCGAGGCTTCTGTCAGTTGGCGGTTGAAGAGTTGTTCTGGGGGCATAAATCCCAGGGTTCCTTTGACGACGCTACTCATCGCCACTTCGCCGTCGCCGATGCGGGCAAAGCCGAAATCCACTAAATATACTTGTAAGTCGTCGGAGACGAGGACGTTTTCCGGTTTGATGTCGCGGTGGATGACGGGGGGGATGCGGTTTTGTAGGTAAACGAGGATGGAGAGGAGGGAAACGGCGATTTGTTTGACATCTTCCGGGTCGAAACTGCGAGGTTCGGCGAGAGAGGGGGCGTTTTTGTACTCTTGAACCAGACAGAAGCCGTCGTCGGTTTCAAAGGAGTCGAGATAGCGGGGGATTCCGGGGTGGTTGAGTCCCCGCAAGACTTGAATTTCCCGTTGGTAGGCGTCGTAAACCGACCATCCGGCGGTTGAGGCGAATTGGAATTGTTTCAACACCACGGACTGTTGGGTGTCGAGTTCTGTGGCGAGGTAGGTGATGCGGCCGCCGCTGCGGTTGCTGCCGAGTTCGCGTTGGATGCGGTATCCGCGAGGCTGGAAGTCGGGAAACGGGTTCATGACGAGGAGACGAGTGCTTAGGTTTTATTGTGACATTTTCCAATCGGGAACGGCGGGAAGGGCGAAAACTGGGAGATTTGGGAGCGATCGCGTTTTTGAATGTATTTTTGACTCGAGTTGTCATGATTTAAACGATCGAAAATGCGATCGAAATTCTTTTTTTTACCGCAAAGTCCCGATCTCCCCTTCGGTTCGATCGCTCCCTCAAAGCGGTTGTTATTACCATCTCTATTGAATCAGTAGCGATTTTTTTTATGAATCTTTAAGATGTAGAGGACTCGAGGGATCGGGAAATCGTGGCAAGTCTCGTCCCGAATCAACCTTCGCCGTTCGATCGTGTTCGTTCCTCCAGCGAGACTAACAGCCGATGATACGACTTCAAAAAGCCGGGGCGATCGCGCTCCTCGTCAGTAGCTTGTATCTCGTTATGGGATGCGCCGCCGATCGCGAAGAAACCGCCCAAGCCCAACCCCAACGCAGCCGGGGCGATCGCACCGTCACCGTCGATGTGGCGGTGGCGGAGGCGCAACAGCAAACCGACGAACTCACCTATAGCGGAACCACGCAACCCGCCCGTGGCGTCTCCCTTCGCGCCCGCAGCGACGGACAGTTACTCGATCTCACCGTCGAAGAAGGCGATCCCGTTTTCCAAGGACAGGTTTTAGCCCAAATTGAAGATGCGCTGCTGCTGTCGGAACTCGCCGCCGCAGAAGCGGAAGTGGGGGCGAGACAAGCCGAAGTGGAAGTCTACCGCAGCCAAAGCAGCGAGGCGCGAGTGCGAGTCGAAGAAATACGCGCCGAATTGGAACAGGCGAGAGCGGACGCCCGCCGTTTCAGCCGTCTCGCCGCAGAAGGGGCGATTCCCCAACAAGACGCCGAAATTGCCCGAACCACCGTTCGCACCCTAGAACAACAGCTTCTCGCCGCCGAAGAACAAGTGCGAATTCGCGATCGAACCATCGATGCAGCCCAACAGCGCGTCAACGCCCAACAAGCCCTCGTCAACGGCATCGAACAACGACTCGCCTATACTGAGGTTTTAGCACCGTTTGGCGGAATCGTCCTCGATCGCCTCCTCGAACCGGGCGACATCGTACAAACTGGGGACGCAATTCTCGAATTGGGAGATTTCAGCGAAATCGAAGTTCGCATCGAAATCCCCGATCGCGATCGCGAACGAATTTCCCTGGGACAATCCGTCGAAGTCAAACTCGACGCCTTCCCCAGTCGCAGCTTCAGCGGACGAGTCTCGCAGATTTTCCCCATCGCCGATCCCGTCGCCCGACTCATCCCCGTGAAAATCGTCCTCAGCAGCGCCGAACTCGGCAACGAACCCATCGGTAGCGGACTTCTCGCCCGCGTCACCCTCAACGCACCGCCAAAATCGACGGTTTGGATTCCCGACAGTGCCTTAGACGTGAGTGCGGAGGGGGAAAATACCTTATTTATTATCGGCGATCGCCAACCCGAAACCGCCGTTCGCGCCCGTTCTGTTCAAATTGGCGATCGCAAAGACGGGAAAGTGGAAATTCTCGAAGGCTTAGTTCCGGGCGATCGATTCGTAGTTCGCAGCGATCGCCCCCTCCGCGACGAACAAACGGTGCGCCCAAGTTTTCTCAGCGAAGAGTGATGATGTGATGATGGGATGATGTGAAATTCTCTCCTCACCCCCTCATCTCCTTATCTCCCCACCTCATCACCTCATCACCTCATCATCTCCTCATCTCCTCATGCAAACCCCCCTCAGCCTCAGCACCCTCGCCATCCGGCGACATATCGGAACCCTGGTTCTCACCGTGGCGGTTATCGTCTTGGGGGGGTTCGTCGTGGCGCGAATGCCCGTGGATTTGCTGCCCAGCATTACCTATCCTCGCATTGGCTTGCGGGTTGACGCGCCGGGAATCGTCCCCGAAGTCGCCGTCAACGACATTACCCGCCCCTTGGAAGAAGCCCTCGCCGCCACAGAAGGAGTGGTGCAGATTTTCTCGCAAACCCGAGAAGGGCGACTGAGTATCGACTTGTTCTTTCGTCCCGGCGACGATATCGATCGCGCCCTTAACGACGCCACCGCCGCCTTAAACCGCGCCCGCGATCGCCTTCCCGACAATCTGAACACCCCCCGTCTGTTCAAATTCGACCCCTCCCAACTCCCGGTTTACGAAATCGCCCTCACCTCAACGGCGTTGCGTCCGGTGGATTTGCGTATTTTCGCCGATGAAGAACTCGCCCGAGAACTGACGCGGGTTCCCGGCGTCGCCAACGTGGACGTATCCGGGGGCGTGCGAGAAGAAGTGCGGGTGAACCTGGATTTGGAACGGTTGCAAGCG
Organism: Baaleninema sp.; assembly: GCF_049974805.1. NCBI lineage: Bacteria > Bacillati > Cyanobacteriota > Cyanophyceae > Oscillatoriales > Oscillatoriaceae > Baaleninema > Baaleninema sp. The sequence continues at coordinate 3,621 of NZ_JBNGCO010000006.1, read as the reverse complement.
GTGGGGCTGAACGTCTCCGATGTGGGGGACGCCCTGCGGGAACGGAACCAAGACACCTCTGGCGGCTTGATTCGCGGTGGCGAGTCCGAGGCGTTAACGCGGGTGGCGGGACGGTTTCGGGAGGTGGGAGAAATTCGGCGAGTTGCCATCGACGACGGCGATCGCAACGATACCCGTTCGACGGGTAAACTCTACGTGGAAAACGTCGCCCAAGTGGTGGACGGAACGGAAGAACAACGCATTTTCGTCACCCTCAACGGACAACCCGCCGTCAAAGTCAGCGTTCAGAAACAACCGGACGCCAATACGGTGGAAGTCGTCGAGGGCGTCGTGGCCAAACTGGAGGCGTTGCGGGCGTCGGGGCTGATTTCGGAGGATATGCAGCTAGAAACCACCTTGGACGAATCGCGATTTATTCAAAATTCCATTCGCAACGTGGTGACGGCGGGATTGTCGGGTTCGGGATTGGCGGCGATCGCCGTTTTACTGTTTTTGGGGTCTCTGCGTCAAACCCTCATCGTCGTCTTGGCGATTCCCCTGGCCACCCTGACGGCGACGATTTTAATGGGATCGTTCGGGCTGTCGCTAAACGTCTTCAGCTTGGGCGGTTTGGCGTTGGGGGTGGGGATTGTGGTAGACAACGCCATCGTCATGTTGGAGAACATCGCCCAGGGCGTCGAAACCGCTGAGGTGGCGTCGTCGGGAACGCCTCCAAAACCGAGTCGAAAGCAACAGTTCGCCCGACGGGTACGAGAACAGGCGGAAACCTCCGCCCGCGAGTTGGAATCGGCGTTGTTAGCCTCCACGAGTACCAACTTGGTGGCGGTGTTGCCGTTTTTGATGTTAGGGGGCTTTATTTCCCTGCTGTTCAACGAACTGATTTTGACGATTAGCTTCGCCGTTGCCGCATCGATGGCGATCGCTCTGACGGTGGTTCCCGCCTTAGCTGCCCAATTGCTCGCGATTCCGGTCTCGAGTCGTTTTGACCGTTTTCCACCAATTTGGCTGTTCGGACGCTTCGTGCGGCTTCTCACCCTCCTCTATCGGCAAGTTCTGGCGGGGGTGTTGCGGGTTCGCCTGCTGACGATCGCCCTCGCCGTCATCGTCCTCGGCGGGAGTAGCATTTGGATGGCGGCGCGACTGCCCCAGGAGATTTTACCCCGCATCGACACGGGACAAGCGCGACTGGTGGCGCAGTTTCCCCCCGGTACCCCGTTGCAAGACAACCGCCGGGTGATGTCTGCCATCGACGAAATTCTTTTGGCGCAACCGGAAACCCAATACGCCTTCAGTACTGCTGGGGGCTTTCTTTTCGGCAGTTCCACCAGTGCCAACGCCCTGCGAGCCTCGAGTACCATTGCGTTATGGCCCGGAAGTAACGTTTCGGGGTATGTCGATCGTGTCAACCAGCAGATTCAGCGAGAGATTCCGTTGGTGGATACCTCCATCCGAATGCGTCCGGAATCCGTGCGGGGCTTAATTCTCAGCAACTCTCCCACCCGCGACGACATCGACGTGATGTTACAGGGAACCGATACGGAAAAGCTAGAGGAAGCGGGGCGCATGGTGTTACAGGCGTTGGAAGAACGGGCTATCCTCGCCCGCTATCAACCCGACGCCGCCGAACCGCAACCGGAAGTTCAAATTCGTCCGGATTGGGAACGGGTGGCGGATTTGGGGCTATCTGCCCAAGCGATTGGGGATACGGTACAGACGGCGTTAGACGGAACGGTGGTGACGCAACTGCAACGGGACGATCGTTTGGTTGACGTGCGGTTGCGCTTACCCATCGGTACGGTACAACAAAAAAGTCAGTTGCGATCGATCCCCTTGTTCGGCGACGGTAACGAACGTATCAAATTAGGAGATATTGCCAACATCGAACCGGGAATCGCCCCCGGAGAAATTCAACGAATCAACCAGCGTCAAATCGTTTTAATTGAAGGCAGTTTGGTAGAAGGCGCGAGTTTGAGTGCCGCCCTCGAAGAAGTGGATACCATTTTGGCTGAGTTGCAACTTCCTGAAGGGGTGACGCGGATTCCCAGTTCTGTGGCGAAAACCAACGAACAGTTACAGCGATCGCTGCAAATACTCGGCGGTTTAGCCACGTTTTTGGTATTCGTAGTCATGGCCGTTCAATACAACTCACTTCTCGATCCGTTGGCGATTATTTTGACGGTTCCTTTAGCCTTAGCTGGGGGGATTTTAGGGCTGTACGTCACCAATACCGCCGTCGGTGCAACAGCCATCGTGGGGGCAGTTTTACTCGTGGGAATTGTGGTAAACAACGCCATTTTATTAGTCGAGTTAGCCAACCAAATTCGCGATAAGCAGCGGTTGAGTCCCTACGAAGCCATGTTACAAGCCGCCCCGCAACGGTTGCGTCCGATTTTGATGACGACAGTGACGACGGTGTTGGGGCTGTTACCGTTGGCGTTGGAAGTTGGCGAAGGTTCGGAGTTTTTACAACCGTTGGGAATCGTGGTATTTTCGGGCTTGTCACTGTCAACATTTTTAACTTTATTTATCGTTCCCTGTTTTTATACCTTGTTGCATCGTTCCCAACGTCCGCGAACGCCTAATTTTCCCCGTCGAAGTTGGGATAATTCGAGAGTTGAAAAAGCGATTTCTACGGGAACGGGAGATGAGAGAGGATTTTTCAGAAGATGGCGTTAGATGTCGTTGGGGTCAAAATTTCAGAATTTGTCATTTCGCTGAACGGCATTTTGACGAGTTTTTGTCAGTTGTTGGCGTTGTTTGTGATTGCGATTGGCGTGACGAAAGCCTTGACAATTTTCCTCAAAGATGCCTTGTTTCGCCCTCAAACTTCCGATGCGTTTCAGCGTAGCCGTTTGGTGATGGGATATTCGTTTTCCTTGGCGTTGAGTTTTTTGATTGGCGCAACGATTTTGAAGACAATGATTTCGAGTCGTTGGGATGACATCGCGCGTTTGGCGGCGATTATTGCGGTGCGGACGTTGTTGAATTATCTTTTGTTACAGGCGATCGATCGGTCGAAGTCTGATGTGAGTGCGTCGGTGGCGCAGTCATATAGCAATTCTATTTGATTTGTGAAAATAATCAACAGATATAAATTTATTTTTTGTGATTTATGTCGAACTATATCAACGCAGTTTACTCCTTATTTTTTGCGTTAATCTGTTAACGTTCTTTTCATTTTTTACCCAGTCAAAACACTGTGTTACCAACCCACATTGGCTGCGAATATGCAATTTATTTGTATCGATTATTGAGACTTCTATTTTTTCTCCAAAAGACCATGTGTTAAAACCATTCTTTGCTTTTAGCTTGTTTTTATATTTACCGCAGAATGACAGGTTTAGCTCATAAAATCTCTCTTCCAGTATCCTGACAAGATCGTGAAATTCGAGCTTTCTATCTAATAGAATATATCTTTCATAGTAAGTCGGGAATCCGAATGTCATTTATTTTTATCCTAGGCTACAGACTTATACTAAAGTTGAATAACAACCGTCGATTCAAAAATGCAATGCAACACCGACGGGTTTACAAATCCAGGCGCATCGACTATAGTTCGAGCTTCCATAAATAGGGCTTGCTGAAAAGAAGTGAAAAGCTTACGGCGTAAGGCTTAGAGGA